>CAZAPI010000086.1:0-6909 GCA_964486945.1 uncultured Rikenella sp.
TTTTTCGTCGTTGCGGTTGCAAAGGTAAGGCGCTTTTCGATTTCTGCAAATATTTTCGAAATTATTTTTCCGCACAAGTTTTACCAAACGTTTTATCCCGCTATGAATCAGCGACAAAAAAGGTAAAATATTTTTTGTCACCGGGCATGAAAAAAGCCAGCCTTTTACGAAAAAAAGGCAGTCTTCAACCGAAAATCTCCCCCTCCGGATCAATTGTCAAAGCTGTTATAATCGCTCGCGGCGTCCAACTTAAGACGAGAATCACAGCCGCCGCAGGCAACGAGCACCATATAATATATAGTACAATTATTTATCACTACCCGTGCCCCAAAGAATGAGGACTTCGGCAGACTAAGGAGTAGCGTAGCTTCACAAAGTTTTTTTTAAGTCTTTTTGTGAACAAAAAGAACAGCATTAGGCGGCACAGTGCAAAATAAATCGTACGGTTATTAATTGCCGCAGGCGGTGCTTTCGGGAACTTCGAATAGGCTATAACTACCCCAACCGTACGGAACTGCCCTGCGCGGGCGTCGTCCGTTTAATAGGGCTGCGCAAACCCCGACAAAACAGCCGACAGCTGCCCCGGCGGGACGGGCGATACTGCGTATCGCTAATTTTTACCGTAGGGTTAATTTGCAGGTGGGCCGGGCGCCCGGGATGACTGTAACGCGGCGCGTAAGCGGCGTATTGCGGGCCTCCCGTGGGGAGGCGTCCGGCCCGCACGGCTCGCACGGCGCGCACAGCTCGCCTCCAAAAGCGATAGTTCTCTCAACTCTTTGCAAAACAACCCTATGGTTAATAATACGGGGGAAACGAAAAAAATCGTTTCCCCCGCAGGTGTCAAAAAATTCGAAGTCGAGCTACACGTTCGCGGCCACGAAATCCCCCACTTCGGTCGTGGAACAGGCCTTCTGCCCCGCAGCATCGGCATCCACAAGATCCTCGGTCACGACCCCGCCGGCAATGGCCTTCTCAACGGCCGCGCGGACGGCAGCCCCCTCTTCGGTAAGGCCGACATGTTCCAGCAACATAGCCGCACTGAGGATCGTAGCCATCGGATTTGCAATGTTCTTGCCCGCCGCCTGCGGATAGGAACCGTGGATCGGTTCGAACAGCGCCACGTCGGAGCCCAGCGAAGCGGACGGCAGCAAGCCCAGCGAACCGCTGATAACGCTCGACTCGTCGGTCAGGATGTCCCCGAACAGATTCTCAGTCACTAACACGTCGAAATAGGTCGGACGCTGGATGATCTGCATCGCCGCATTGTCCACGAACATGTAGTCCACCTGTACGTCGGGATATTGCGGAGCCATCTCCTTGGCGATCTGCCGCCACAGGCGCGAGGTGGCAATGACATTGGCCTTGTCCACCACCGTGAGCAGTTTCCTCCGTTTCCGTGCCTGCTCGAAAGCCACCTTGAGGATACGTTCCACCTCCTCGCGCGAGTACACGCAGGTGTCGTAAGCCGTATTCCCGTCCTCGCTCCTACCCTGCGGACGACCGAAGTACATTCCGCCGGTCAGCTCCCGGATGCAGACGAAGTCGGCCCCTTTCACCCGTTCGGCCTTGAGCGGCGAGCGGCCTACCAGCGAGTCGAACACCACCAGAGGACGCACGTTGGCAAACAGCCCCAGCGATTTGCGCATCCGCAACAACCCCTGCTCGGGCCGCACTTTGGCGGAAGGATCGTTGTCGTATTTCGGGTCGCCGATCGCGCCGAAGAGTACCGCATCCGATTCCTGGCATATTTTGTGGGTCTCGGCCGGATAGGGATCGCCCGTAGCGTCGATGGCGCAGGCCCCCACCAGCCCTTTCTTATAGTTGAATGTATGCCCGTACTTGGCCCCGACCGCATCGAGGACTTTCACGGCTTCGCCCACGATCTCCGGCCCGATGCCGTCGCCGGGAAGCAGTGCAATGTTCAAATTCATGGTTTGGTGATATTATTGATGTTGTTTTCGATCTTGTTCAGCATTTTCACGGTCGCCTTGATGGCTGCCACGGTCTGGTCGGCATCCAGCCCGCGGGTCTTGAACCGCACGCCGTCTTTCTCCCAGGTGATCAGGGTCTGCACGAAAGCGTCGGTACGTCCGCCCGGCGGAATGCTCACGGAGTAGTCCACCAGTTCCGGAAAGTCCCGCCCGAGCTGTTCCTTGTAGATAGCCTCGACCGCCGACACGAAGGCGTCGTACTGCCCGTCCCCCGCCGAGGTCTGTTGGTAGCCCTGACCGTGTATCTCGATCTTGACGGTCGCCACCGGTCTGAGTCCCTGTGCCACCGAGAGCGAGTAGTTGAGTATCCGCACTGCTTCGCGTTCCGAGGCGTCGCCCAGCAGGTCGGAAACGATATAGGGCAGGTCCTCTGCCGTGACGATCTCCTTGCGGTCGCCCAGTTCCACGATACACTGCGTCACCCGGGTCATCGACTCTTCGTCCAGCTCGATGCCGAGCATCTCCAGGTTTTTGCGGATATTGGCTTTTCCGGAGCTTTTCCCCAGCGCATACTGCCGCGTGCGTCCGAAGCGTTCCGGCAGCAGGTCGTTGAAATAAAGGTTGTTTTTGTTATCCCCGTCGGCATGGATCCCGGCACACTGGGTAAAGACATTCTCGCCGATCACCGGTTTGTTGGCCGGAATCCGGATACCCGAATAGCTCTCCACCACCGTGGACACATAGTTGGTCCGCGCTTCGTCCACGGCGATCGCCGCTTTCAGGTGGTCATGCAGCGCTGCGATAACGCTCGACAGGGGCGCGTTCCCGGCCCGTTCTCCCAACCCGTTCACCGTGGTGTGCACGCCCTGAATCCCGGCCTTGACTGCCGCCACGGTATTGGCAACGGCAAAGTCGTAGTCGTTGTGCGCGTGGAAGTCGAACCGCAGATCCGGGTACCGCTCCACCATGGCGCGGCAGGCTTCGTAGCACTCCCACGGTTCATAGATGCCCAAAGTGTCGGGCAGCATAAACCGCCGTATCGGCAGATCGCGCAGGGCGTCCACCATATCATACACGTACTCGCGCGAGTGCCGCATCCCGTTCGACCAGTCTTCGAGGTACACATTGACCCCGATCCCCATGGTCTCGGCGAGCAGCACGTCGCGCCGAATATCCTCGACGTGCTGCCGGAGTGTCTTCCGGAGCTGGTACGTACAATGTTTTTCCGATCCCTTGGTCAGCAGATTGATAACCTGTCCACCGCACTCTGCGATCCAGTCGAGCGAAACGCCCCCGTCCACGAAGCCGAGCACTTCGATCCGGTCGAGGTACCCTTTTTTGCCGCCCCACTCCATGATCTTTCGCACGGCGGCACGCTCTCCCTCGCTCACGCGGGCGGAGGCGACTTCGATGCGGTCCACCTTGATGTCCGTCAGCAACAGCCGCGCGAGGCTGAGTTTCTCCTGCGGCGCAAAGGATACGCCGGAGGTCTGCTCGCCGTCGCGCAGGGTGGTGTCCATGATTTCGACTCTGGGCATAGAGGAGGGTATTTGTTATTTATAATCACGACTTCGAAGCCGCACGCCGGGTTTGTATTCCGGATGTCCGCAGGACAGTTTTTTAACTGTCGTTAAAATTGAATAACCACCCATTTTGCGGAGCGGACGCCCTCACCGGAGGGCACTGCCCTTACGCCGGGCGGGGCGTGCCGCACTTCCAATGGGCTGCAACGGACTATTAACGAGCCTGTTCGTAGCTCGCTACTTCGGGCCGAAGGGTCACGAGGTAGTCCACGTCGTCGTACCCGTTCAAGAGGCACTCTTTCTTGTAGCCGTCGATGGCGAAAGTTTCGCTCTTTCCGGTGGTGTTGTCGGTGATCGTCTGGTTCGCCAAATCCACCGTAAACTGCGCGCGGTTATCCTTATTAATGGTATCGAATATCTCCGCGAGGAATTCAGGGGTCACCTGGATCGGCAACAGTCCGTTGTTCAGGGCGTTGTTCCGGAAGATGTCGGCGAAAAAGCTGCTCACCACCACGCGGAACCCGTAGTCATAAATCGCCCATGCGGCATGTTCCCTCGACGAGCCGCACCCGAAGTTATACCCGGCTACGAGAATATTCCCCTCGTATTTGGCCTTGTCGTTGACCGGAAAATCCGGGATAACCTGATTGTCCTCGGTGTACCGCCAGTCGCGGAACAGGTTGTCGCCGAACCCTTTACGCTCGGTGGCTTTCAGGAACCGGGCGGGAATGATCTGGTCGGTATCTATGTTTTCGACGTTCACCGGAACGGCGGACGATACGATCTTGACGAATTTTTCTCTTGCCATTGTCTGAATATCAATTGCTCCTTTTTCCTTGAAGGGGGGAGTGATAAAAAGGAACGATTATTTCTTAAAAAATTCCCGCGGGTCGGTGATCTTGCCCGTCACCGCAGCGGCGGCGGCCACCAGCGGACTGGCCAGCAACGTCCGCGCCCCCGGTCCCTGACGCCCCTCGAAATTGCGGTTGGAGGTGGAAACGGCATACTTGCCCGCCGGCACCTTGTCGGCATTCATCGCCAGGCAAGCCGAACAACCCGGCTGCCGCAGCTCGAACCCTGCTTCGTGCAGAATACTGAGCAAACCTTCTTCCTTCACCAGCCGCTCGACGATATGAGAACCCGGCACCAGCCACGCAGTAACCCCCTCAGCCTTACGATGCCCCTTCACCGCGTTGGCGAACAGCCGGAAATCCTCGATCCGCCCGTTGGTGCAGCTTCCCAGGAACACATAGTCCACCGGCTTGCCGATCATCGCATCGCCCGCCGCAAAGCCCATATATTCGAGCGCCTTGACATCCGATTCCGAAGCCGGCGCCGGAATAGTCCCGGTAATCGCCACACCCATCCCCGGATTGGTTCCGTAAGTAATCATCGGCTGAATGTCGGCCGCATCGAAACGGTATTCCTTGTCGAACACCGCCCCTTCGTCGGAGTACAACGTTTTCCAGTAAGCCACCGCACGATCCCAGTCGCCATTGGCCTCCGAAGGAGCATGCTCGCGGCCCTTGACATATTCGAACGTCGTTTCGTCCGGAGCCACGATACCGCCTCGCGCGCCGCACTCGATACTCATGTTGCAGAGCGTCATACGCCCTTCCATCGAAAGCCCGCGGATCGCCGAACCGGCAAATTCGATGAAGTGGCCCGTCCCCCCCGCAGCGGTGATCTGCGAAATGATATACAACGCCACATCCTTGGCCGTCACTCCTTCGCCCAGAGTGCCGTCCACAGTAATCCGCATCTTCTTCGGCTTCGGCTGCATAATACATTGAGAGGCGAACACCATCTCCACTTCCGATGTCCCGATCCCGAACGCCACGGCACCGAATGCCCCATGCGTGGAGGTATGGCTGTCCCCGCACACGATGGTCATCCCCGGCTGCGTAAACCCGTACTCCGGCCCGATAATGTGCACGATCCCGTTCTTCGGATGGTTCAGTCCGTAATAATTGACGATCCCGAACTCCTTGCAGTTCCGGTCCAGCTGGTCGAGCTGCGTCTTCGATTCGCCCGGCTCCAGCGGTTTGTCCTGGTTCAGGGTCGGCGTATTGTGGTCTGCGGTTGCGGTCGTCTGATCCGGGCGGAAAATCTCGATCCCCCGGTTACGCAGCCCCCCGAAAGCGACCGGCGAGGTCACTTCGTGAATATAGTGCCTGTCGATATAGAGCACCGACCGGCCTCCGTCCAGCTGGCGCACCACATGGGCGTCCCAGACTTTGTCGAAAAGTGTTTGTGGCATTAGTATTTTGTGTCGTTGAAATTCTAAAGATAATAAAATAATATCACGCGGAAAGTCCCACGTCAGCGGAAAACCCGGAGCAAGCAGCGCATTCCGCGAGGAACGCCGGGTTCCGCACTGGCGTCGAAGGCGCCCCCCGAGCGCGCGACCCGAAAAACGAAGAGCGAATAGTGCGATGCCTGACGCGTCGCCCCGAAACACTCTCCCGAATCAATTTACGCCAGCGCCTTGTTGACCCCGTCGATATAGGCCTCCACCGCAGCTAACGTCACGTCGGCATTGATGGCGAACCCGTGCACGGTCACGCTCCCGTAAACGAGCTGCATATGCACCCGTCCCAAGTCATTCGACCCCTTGGTCATCGCCTGGATCAGGAACTCCTGCAGGGTGATCTTGTCTTTGATAATAGTCCGGATCGCGTTGATCGAAGCGTCGATCGGCCCGTTCCCCGTGGCGGTGGCCGTCACCTCGCTGCCACCGATCTGCACCCGCACGGTCGCCGTCGGCACCAGCGTCCCCGAGAGTACCTGAAGATAGGTGAGCTTGATATGCCGGTCCTTCTTCTCGGCCCCGCCCACCAGGGTGAGCAGGTCTTCGTCCTGTATGTTCTTGTTGTTGTCCGCCAGCACGAGGAATTTTTCGTAAACTTTCGCCAGCTCATCGCCCTCCAGCATATAGCCCATCTGTTCCAGCCGGTGTTTCAAAGCGGCCCGGCCGCTGCGCGCCGTCAGCACGATCGCGTTGTCCGACAGTCCTACAACCTCCGGGTCCATGATCTCGTAGCTCTCGCGGTTTTTCAGCACCCCGTCCTGGTGAATGCCCGACGAATGGGCGAACGCATTGCGCCCCACCACCGCCTTGTTGGCCTGCACTGGCATGTTCATCAGGCTCGACACCAGCCGACTGGTCGCCGTGATCCGTTTAGTGTTGATATCGGTGTCGATCCCCAGTTCCCGGTGGCAGCGCAGGGCCATCACCACCTCTTCCATCGCCGTATTCCCGGCCCGCTCGCCGATCCCGTTGATCGTGCACTCCACCTGCCGCGCACCGGCCGCGATCCCTGCCAGCGAGTTGGCCGTAGCCATCCCCAGGTCGTTGTGACAGTGCGTCGAAAGAATCGCGTTGTGCACTCCGTCCACATGCTCCATCAGGTAGGCGATCTTGGCCGCATACTCCGCCGGCAGGCAGTAGCCCG
>CAZAPI010000087.1:0-6852 GCA_964486945.1 uncultured Rikenella sp.
CCCGAAAGGCAACCCATCGGCTGCAGCTTAGGGTAATTACAGCCCTGCCGGTGTGTCCGCGGCACCGCTGGCTCCGGCCTTTGCAGGCCGAGGCGGGTGACTGCGGAACCTACGAAATAGCGCTTCACAAAAAGTGCAGGACCCTCCGTCGTAATGACAAATAAACGAACGAAAAACGGACAGGTGTAGAGATGATAAAGTTTCAGTTCAATAAAACCGCCCTCGGCGAATTGGGAAAACAGCTCGCCATGCGGCAGAAAGCTTTGCCCACCATCAAGAGCAAAGAGTCCGCATTGCGATCGGAAGTCAAGAAAGCCAAAGACAAGATGACCGAGCTCAAAGCGCAACTCGACAATACCATGGCCCGGTACGACTACATGGTGCAGCTGTGGGGCGAATTCGACAAATCGCTGATCGAAGTGAAAGACGTTAAATTCGGCACCCAGAAGATCGCCGGCGTCGAGATCCCCGTGCTGGAAGACATACAGTACGCCGAGCGACCGTACAACCTGTTCAGCGCGCCGCTGTGGATCGCCGACGGAGTGCGGATACTCAAAGAGCTGGCGCAGCTGGGAGTCGAGAGCGAGTTCTACCAGAAGAAGATGGAACTGCTCGAAAAAGCCCGTAAAAAGACCACCCAGAAAGTGAACCTGTACGAAAAAGTGCAGATCCCGGGCTACCAGGAAGCGATACGCAAGATCAAACGTTTCCTCGAAGACGAAGAGAACCTGTCCAAATCGTCCCAGAAGATTGTTAAATCCAGACTTGAAGCGGAGGCCGCGATATGATAGAACCGATGATCCGGTACAACCTGCTGTTGTACCACAGCGAAGTGAAGCCCTTTATGGAGAAGCTCCGAGACCTGGGAGTGGTGGACATCACCTTCCGGGAATGGGACGCACCCCAGCAAGTCAGGGACCTGATGGCAACGTCGGAACGTTACCGGGCAGTGTACCAGCACTTAGGGTCGGTGAAGCCGGCGGCAGCCGAAGACGAGCAGACCAGCGGCAACCCCGTTCCGTTCGCGACGGCGGAAGAAGCAGTAGAAGCCTACGAAGCAGCGTCGGAGCATATGACGCAGCTGGAAAACATGCGGGCGAAAGCGACCGCAGAGCTGGACGAACTGTCGATGTGGGGCGAATTCGACCCGGACGAAATCAAACGGCTCAGGACCGAAGAGGGAATCGCACTGCGGTTCTTCGAAGTGTCGGCCCAACAGTACAAACCGGAATGGGAGCGGGAATATGCCATACAAGTGGTGGCATCCAACCTGGGAGGAGAGACCTATTTCGTGGTGGCGCAGCCGCTGTCGGAGCCGAACGGCACCGCAGAGCCGGTCGACCTGGGCAATGCAGCGGTAGAGCTGAAAGCGCCGGAGATGACCTTCGCACAGAAAGAACGGCAGATCGAGGAGTACCTGCGGCAGGAGAAAGAACAGCAGGAGATCATCGCTCGGGCGGCTTTGTCGAGAGACAGGATATGGGCAGCCTACCTGAAACTCAAAGACCGGATCATGTTCGACGACGCAGTTCACGCAGGAGAATCTTGCGCAGACGGGACGATCCGGCTCGTAGAGGCATGGTCGGAAGAACAGACCCGCGGCAAAGTGGAAACATTCCTCGACGCGGAAGGGATCATCTACGAGTCGGACCGGGCGGTGGCGGCGGAAAACCCGCCGATCAAGCTGAAAAACCATTTCTTCGCGCGCCTGTTCGAGCCGATCGGCTCGCTCTACATGCTGCCGAAGTATAACGAGATCGACATCACGCCATTCTTCGCTCCTTTCTTTATGATCTTCTTCGGGATGTGCTTCGGAGACGCAGGCTATGGACTGCTGTTCATCCTGGCGCTCCTGATCTTCTGGCGCAAGATCCCGTCGAAATTCCGGGACTTCGCCTGGCTGGCGCTGTTCCTGAACATCGCGACAGTCTTCTTCGGGATGCTGACGGGGAACCTCTTCGGCATCGAGCTGGCAAAAGTCCCGGCACTGGTGAAGTTCAAGGAATACTTCGTCTCGAACGAGAACATGTTCAACGTGGCGATCGGACTGGGAGCTGCTCAGATCCTGTTCGGGATGATCCTGCGGATCTTCAACCGCTCGAAACAGAACGGCAGCTTCCTCTACGGGCTTTCGACCCTGGGTTGGGTGATTCTGATGATCAGCGGCGGGCTTGCACTGGCGGGAGTGCTGGACTCGACAAGTGTCCTGTTCTACGTGCTGCTGGGTATTGCAGGGGTGCTGATCTTCTTCTTCAACTCGCCGCACAAGAACCCGCTGGTCAATGTCGGTGCGGGATTGTATAACAGCTACGAGATGGCGACAGGCGTGGTGGGCGACCTGGTCTCCTATGTGCGTCTGTTCGCGATCGGGCTGGCTGGGGCGATCATCGCCCAGGTATTCAACGCACTGTCGGTGGGCCTGAGCGGCAATATCCCGGTGCTGAGCTGGATCTTCATGGCAGTGATACTGATGATCGGCCACGGGTTGAATATCTTTATCAGCGCATTGGGAGCGTTCGTGCATCCGGTGCGCCTGACATTCGTGGAATTCTACAAGAATGCGGGCTTCGAGGGGGGCGGACGCAAGTTCACGCCGTTCAAGCGGGCAGAGAAATAAGAGCTTCTGCGGCGGCTCCGCTTATGCGGAGCCGCCGCATGGGACACCGGGCCGCCAAGCGCCGGCGCGGCGGGAAAGGTCCCACGGTAGTGGGCCACGTGGGTGGCGAGGGGTGCGCTGAATTAGGGATGGTTGCAGCCGATAAAACGGGTAATGGCTCCCGGGGCGGAAATGAGGGAGAAAAAAAGGAAACAATTTACACAACAATAAAAACCAAAAAACAGAATTCGATTATGGAACCAATCTTGCTTGCTTATCTCGGGATCGCGGTGATGCTTGTCTTCTCGGGTGTCGGGAGTTGTTACGGTACGACCATCAGCGGTAATGCCGCCGTGGGGGCGATGAAAAAGAACAAAGGGGCATTCGGTAGCTACATGATCCTCTGCGCGATGCCTTCGACGCAAGGTCTGTACGGTTTCCTGGGGTACTTCCTGCTCAAGGGATTCCTGACCCCGGAGATCACGATGGCACAGGCTGCGGCGATCGTGGGTGGCGGCCTGGCTTTGGGTCTGGTGAGCCTCTGGAGCTCGCTGCGCCAGGGACAGGTGGCGGCCAATGCGATCACGGCTATCGGAAACGGACATGACGTGTTCGGGAACTCGCTGATCCTGTTGGCCTTCCCGGAACTTTACGCCATCCTCGGGGTGGCGGCTGTGTTCTTTATCAGCCAGGCGATCTAATTTGCGGCCGGGGCGTTGCGCTTCGGGGGCATTGTAGGTTTTTGCGCCGGATTTTCCTGATGGAAAATCCGGCGCAATGCGTTCAAGCGGGGTTTGCTCCGACCGGAATTGCGTTTTTTGTCCGGCATTAAGAGTAGTGGTCGAAGATGGTTCAAAGTTCTTGTCGACATGTGGACAGTGCGGAAAAATGCTGATAATGGGGAATATGGCTGCGGGCAGCGTTTTGGGGGGCGTGAACTTCGGGTTGCATAGACCGGTGGGCTGCGGCGGAGCGCTTTAGCGCGGAGCCGCAGTGAGGCGGATACGGGCTTCCTCGGAACGGCAAGCCGTTCCGAGGAAGTGAGGCTTTGAGCGAGTAGCTTTGTTCCTCTGCCAATGGCGGCCTCAGCGCCGGGCGGTGGGTGGCGGCGAGAAGCGTGAGCTTCGAGCCGCATAAGGCGATGAGCGAATAGCGCGTTCCGGTAAGGAACGCCGGGCCGCCCCGTGGGGGGGCGTGGGCGGCCCGAATCCGAGAGAGCGAATAGCTGAGTTCTTTTGCGCAATCCGTAGGATTGCCGGGCCTGCCGTAGTACATAGGGTAGTTACAGCCCGGCTGGAGTGTCCCGCGGCAGCGGGCGAGCCGCAGCCTCCCCGGGCGGAGGCCCGCAAATTCGTTGCAAACACTCCGCAGGCAGCGACCGAAAAAAGTTCCCGCCGCTCTGGCGGCCCGAATAGAAGGTAGTTATAGCCAGCAAGACAGCCAACGCCTGCGCGGCAGCCCTGGCAGCGTTTGGGGTTCGAGAGGGATATAAAAAAACAGGCCCGGAACGCACAACGTTCCGGGCCCGAAGTCGCCGAAAATCCAGCCTAAGACTGCGGCTTTTCCAACGCCTGGACGGCACGCCTCAGGGTGCTGTCCTGCGGGAAAATGTAGTAGTAAAAAGCAGTCTCGTCGAGCTGTGTGTTCCGTCCGATATAGCCCTTGATCTGGGCGGTGATGAGCGCTTTGGACAAAGTCATCTCGGTTTCGGTCGGGTGTATGCCCTGCCGGTCGGCATAGGCCACGAAATCGTAGAACAGATTTTTGTCCGCAAAGAAACGATCGAGTTCGCCGAGAGTTTTGATCGCGTTGATCTGCTTGCGGTATCGGTCTGTGGTTTGCGAGGCGTACCTGAAAATCAGGTTCTTCTGGAACAATTTCGAGAAATACGGAGTCACCCCGGCGGTGTCTACCGGGACGAAGATGTCGGGCATGATCCCGCCGCCGCCGTACACGATTTTGCCGCCAGGAGTTATGTATTTCAGCGAGTCGGCCAGGTGGATGCTGTCGGCGGTGAGCATCTCGTTGTGTTCGTAACGGCGGAACAGTTCGTCGTTGTAGTCATCCCCGTGTCCGGGGGTGTAGGGTTTCTGGATCGACCGCCCCACAGGGGTGTAGTACCGGGCGATGGTCAGCCGCATGGCAGAGCCGTCGAGCGGATAGGGGATCTGCTCCTGCACGAGCCCTTTGCCGAACGAGCGGCGGCCGACGATCACGCCGCGGTCGTTGTCCTGTATGGCTCCGGCGACGATTTCGGAAGCAGAGGCAGAGTTCTCGTCGATCACCACGGCCAGCTCAAGGTCCTGGAACCGGCCGCGCCCGTCGGCATTCTGGTCGGTTCGGGGCGAGGCGCGACCTTCGGTGTAGACGATCTTATGCCCTTTGGGCAGGAATTCGTTGGCGATATAGATGGCCTGGTCGAGGTATCCCCCACCGTTTCCGCGCAGGTCGATGATCATTTTCCGTGCCCCCTGTTCGCGCAGCTGCATCAGGGCGGCGAGCACTTCGCTGTGGGTGGTGGCGGCGAACCGGCCGAATTTGAGGTACCCGACTTCGGGATTGCCGGGCACGATGAAAGCGGCTTCCAGACTTTTGACCGGGATGGCGCCGCGGGTCACGGTCACGGGCAGCAGCTCCCGTGCGGGAGCCCGCAGGATGCCTAATTTGACGGTGGAGCCGCGTTTGCCGCGCAGCATGCCGACGACTTTGTCCTGGTCCATCTTCACACCGGCGATGGTGTTGTCGTCCACCGTGATGATCCGGTCGCCGGCGACGATGCCGGCGGCGGCGCTGGGCCCGCCGGCGATGACGTTGGTGATCTGGACGGTATCGGTCAGCATGTTGAACATCACGCCGATGCCGTCGAAAGTGCCCGTCAGGGGTTCGTTTGTGGCGGCGAACTCGCTGGCTGGAATGTAAACGGAATGCGGATCGAGCTCCTGCAAGAGCAGGGGCAGGGCCAGCTCGGCCAGCGAGTCGCGGGTGATGGGGTCGACGTATCGCTCTTCGATTTCGCTCAGGGCCCAGCCGAGTTTGTCGCCTTGGCGGGCATCGGTATAGGCGTCGCGCAGGGCGGCGCGTTCGAGCATGATGCCGAGGGCGGCGCCGGCCAGAAGGGCGGTGACGATGCAGAGGGTGACGCGGATGGTGGTCTTATAGTTGTTCATGGGTAGTGTCTCTTGCAGGGTGTGTGGATCGCAGATGGTGCGAAATCGTGTCAAATATAGTAATTTTGCGGGGAATAATTCCCTTTTGCGGCTATGGTTAAAGTTTCGGTAATAACGGTGGTGTGGAACGCGGCGGCGGAGCTGGAGCGGACGTTGGCGAATCTGTCGGCGCTGGACCGCTCGGCGGCGGAGTTGGAGGTGGTGGTGATCGACGGGGGGTCGACGGACGGCACGACGGCTGTGATGGAGCGTTACGGGGAGTTGATATCGTTCGGAGTGAGCGAGCCGGACAGGGGGCTGTACGATGCGATGAACAAGGGTATCCGGGCGGCGACGGGGGATTACCTGTGGTTCGTGAACGCAGGGGATACGGTGTACGGGGGGGATATATTGACGAAGATTTTCGGGCCTGACGGGGTGTCGGCAGCGGGTGGGCTGGCGGACATTTATTACGGGGAGACGCTGGTGACCGCTCCGGAGGGAGAGGCGTTGGGGTTGCGCAGGAAACGGCTGCCGCGGGGTGGGCTGACGTGGCGTTCGCTGGAGCGGGGGATGGTGGTGTGCCACCAGTCGTTCATCGTGCGGCGGCAGATCGCGCCGCTGTACGATACGGATCGTTACCGGTTGGCGGCGGACATCGACTGGGTGATCGAGTGTCTGAAACGGGCCTTTTCGGTGGTGGATACGGGGTTGGTCCTGAGTTGTTTTACGACGGGTGGGCTTTCGACGCGCCGCCGCCGGGCGAGCTGGCTGGAGCGGTGGGAGATCATGCGGCGCCATTACGGTCTGTTGCGGACGTTGTGGGCGCATGCGGGTTTCGCGTGGGGGGTGCTGTGTGATAAGGCGCTCGGCAGGCCGCGGTACCGGCGGCTGCGATAGATAGCGGTTGCGGGTTTCCCTTTAAGGCAATGCAAACTCCCGTCTGGAGTGCCGAGCAGCACCGGGCCGATGCTATTGGTGAAGTATACTCCCGTCTGGAGTGCCGAGCGGCACCGGGCCGCCCGCTGACGCGAAGTCTATGTTTACCGTGCGGTTAAATACACTTATCGAGTTCCCGCGATAGCGGCCGGCCCGGAGCCTCCCCCGGCG
>CAZAPI010000088.1:0-6589 GCA_964486945.1 uncultured Rikenella sp.
TCAAGAAAAGAACAGTACCAGGCGGCACAATGCAAAATACAACGAACGGTTATTTAAAAAACTTGCGTTGGAATAGGATTAGGTACACGATACCGCACGTTACATACGAGTCCGCGACATTGAAGATCGGGCTGAAGAAAGTGAACGGGTCCCCGCCGAAGAACGGTATCCAGTCCGGCATCCGGTCGATCTCGATGATCGGGAAATAAAGCATATCCACCACACTTCCGTGCAGGAAAGAGGCGTAGCCCGTTCCCCAAGGCACAAAATGTGCCACATCCGTAAACGTGGAGTTCGAAAAGATCAGCCCGTAGAACGCTGAGTCGATAATATTACCCAGTGCGCCTGCAAGGATCAGGACGAAGCCCATGATCACGCCCGTCGGAGCCGCACGCTTGATCAGGCGGCGAATATACCAACCGATGGCCACTATCGCCGCGATCCTGAACAGGCTCAGGATCAGTTTTCCGTACTCTCCGCCCAGCTCCATCCCGTAAGCCGCGCCACGGTTCTCGATAAAACGGATATAGAACCACTGCCCGAAAATAGGAATGGCCTCGTCCAGAGTCATGTGGGTCTTGACCAACAGTTTGACTATCTGGTCTGCCGCCAGCAGCAGGACGATAAGCAGGATGACGAGCAGGGTCTTTTTTCTTTTCTGTTCCATACGGTGCGGGAGCCGTTCCCGTCTGTCAAATATAAAGGAATGTTCCGTGGCAGAGATCCGGGAGTGCCGGAAAGCCTCCGCAAAGGTACGAAAAAAGCCGACCATCTTCCGTGCCCGTTACAAACGGCATGGGGAAGCGATCGGCACGAAGACTGGATTATGGTCAGCACCCGCCGCCGGTGGTGAGATTATTTGCCTACGGCTGCGCTGAGTTCCGCTCCTGCTTTGAATTTAACGACATTCTTGGCAGCGATCTTGATAGCAGCGCCGGTACGCGGGTTGCGTCCCGTGCGGGCCGGTTTTTTGGTCACGCTGAACGAGCCGAAGCCCACCAAGGCGATTTTGTCGCCCGCTTTCAGCGTTTTGGCGGTCACATCAATGTAAGCTTCGAGCGCTTTTTTAGCCTGAACTTTGGTCAGTCCTGCTTCCGCAGCGATGGCATCGACGAGTTGAGATTTATTCATAACAGTAGTGTTTAGGGAGTTAGTGATTTCTCAATTGTTATGATGCAAATATAGTCTATAAAACGTAACTACCAAGAGTTTAATGATTTTTTTCGCCCTCCTTGCGAATTCCGCAAAAAATGCGGGTCGGTTTTGGCAAGAATGAAAAAACCGCTACTTTTGTGCCCGGAGAGGTGGCAGAGTGGTCGATTGCGGCGGTCTTGAAAACCGTTGAGCTGCGAGGCTCCGGGGGTTCGAATCCCTCCCTCTCCGCACTCGTTGTAGAATATCAACGATCTAACCGGTGTTGCATCGAAAATGCAGCACCGGTTTTTGTTAATATATTGATCTTCACGGAATTCGCATCCGGGGAATACCATCTGATTTCCGACGGGAACGGATGCCTGGGCACGTTGTTTCCCCCTTTTTTATAGGCGGCTTCTCCTTATTCAGGTATTTCCGGCTTTATCTAAATCTAATAGCCGCTATGAATCCATTATTCCCGAACGGCATATGTTTCCCGCAGGCTGTGACCGCCGGTCTCGGCGAACATGCCGTGTTCATCGTTTACAGCCCCTAAAAGAGGTCCGCAACTCTGGATGCCGTCAAAGACGTATCGCCAACTTCGCAGCGCTTGTCAGCAGCATGCAGAACCGGTTTCCGGAGCAGGAGTTCAGCGTCGTGACAGGCTTCGGGACCGATGCGTGGACTACTCTGTTTCCGGAGCGGCCTAAGTCTGCCGAACCGGCGCCCTTTCGGGAGATCAAAGAAGCCGTGCAGGCCGAGGCGCAAGGAAGAAGCCCGAAGTCAAACTTTCGAACAGCCTGCCGGGGACCCTCAGTCTGCCGAACTCCTTAAGTTTGGCGCAACAGTCGGGGATGCCCGGTACGCGTGCTCGCACCGTGAGGTTGTAATCATTCCAACCATACGGGACTGCGTTCCCGCGCGGGGGCGTTCGTTTAATAGGGCTGCGCAAACCCCGACAAAACAGCCGACGGCTGCCATGCCGGGATGGGCGATACTGTGTATCGCTTTCATTAAAAAATACGATTATTTTCCAGCCCAGAACTGCACGGCTCACCGATTAATATCAACGTAATAACTTCGATAATTAATCGTAGAATTAGTGAACGATAAAGTCGCTCTTTTCCAGGTGTTCGTAATACGTTTGCAGCAACGCTTTCATCTTTTCGACCTGCTCCGGGGCCGGTTTCGCGCCCCGTTCGATCAGGTTATGCTGTTCCAGCGGATCATTGCGCAAATCGAACAAATGCGCCACCTCGTGCTCGTCGAAAAACATCGCCGTCGAATCCGTGATCCACTGGAACGACTCGTTCAGGTAATTGATCGCAAACGCCCGGGACGAAGTCCGCAGAGAATCCGCCCGCACCTCGAAAATATCCTGCCCATAGGCAAAGAACGGCTTATCGTAACCCGTCAGCCCCAGCAACGTCGGCATCAGGTCGATCTGCTGCGCCACATGGTAGTCGTCGCCCCGCAGCGAGCCGTCCGGCGTGTACATGAAGAAAATGATGTGCGAATTGCCCGTGGGGGCTTTCGATTCGTCGCCGTACACCTCGCTCGACACGTGATCCGCCGTAAAGACGAAGACCGTGTTATCGTACCACGGCTGCCCCTTCGCATAGTTGAAGAAATCACGTAGCGAACGGTCCGTATAGGCCACCGGTTGCTGCACCTTGGTGCGTCCCGACGGCAAAATTTTCTCGTACCCCGCCGGAACCACGAACGGGTGGTGCGACGACAGCGTGAAGATCGTAGCGAAAAACGGCTTCGGCGCGTCGTCCAGCTCACGGGCCATATACTGCATGAACGGGCCGTCCCAGATGCCCCAGTAATTGTCGTAGTCCTTCCGGCCCATCCGTTCCTCGTAATTTTCGCGTGTACGGGCGTTCTCCACCCCCGATAACTTGGCGTAAGCCACAAAGCCCATCGACTTGTTCTCCGAACCGTTGAAGAACCAGGTCGAATAGCCCTCTTCGCCCAGGAGGCGCCCCAGTCCGCGGGTCTCGCCCAGCGACTGCGGCGTAATGACGAACGGCGTCTTGAACGACGGGATCGAGCTGAGTACCGACGGCAGGGCGTCGATGGATTTGCGCCCGTTGGCATAGCCGCGCCGGAACAGATAACCGTGCTGCATCAGCGAGTCGAGGAACGGCGTGTAGCTCACTTGGCCCTTGTACAGATCCGGATTGAGGTATGCCGAATGTTCGTAGCTGAAACTTTCGAGTACGAAGAGCAGGATATTCTTCCCTTTCTGCGTCCCGAACCGGCTGTGGCGCAGGCTGTCGGGGGCGGGATAGTGGTAAGGCGTGTAGCGGGCGGAGAGTTCTTCCTCGGTCGGGAAGTATTTGACGTAGCTTATCTTCTTGTTGCTTATGGTACGCAGCACACAGAAGGGGTTGCTGAGCACGACGGAGGCTTTGGCGGGCGACACGGCGAACTGGGCGGCCTGGCTCATGGCGATGGGCCGGATGGCGTGGCTCAGGCCGCCGCGCATACCGCCCACCAGCAGGACCACGGAAAGAACTGTCAGCGCCGAATTAACCAACACGAATGCCCAGTTGCTTTTGATCCGTACGGGTGCCGGTTTCACCCGCCGGTAGAGCCACGCCATCCCCCAAAGCAGCGCTGCGGCGACCAGGATCAGGTACCAGTTCTCGCCCGCCGCTTTCCAGAGGATATGGCCCGTATTGTCGTTACCGGCGAAATGCAGTTCGTCTACCGTAACCCGTTTTTTGGCGTAATGGAAATAGACCGAGTCGGAGAGGTTCGTCAGGACGATGACCGCCCCGACGACCATCCATATCCAGAAGAGCATCCGCTGGTACCCTTTCCGCGCCCGGGCGCGCAGCGGCAGCAGCGAGAGCACTGCGAAAAGGCAGTAGCAGTAGCAGATATTGGCCGTGTCGAACAGCAGGGCGCCCCGCGTCAGGGCTGGAATCTCGCCCCGGCTCATGGGGCCGAGGGTGTCGGTGTTGAGCAGGTAGAAGATAACGCGCAGTACGAAAAGGAGCAGGTACGCAAGAAACAGCCGCCAGGCCAGGACGGTGACGCTGTTGTGCAGCCAGGGGCGCAGTCGTTCGTTCATCTTTTAGGGAATAAAAGCATGAGGAACAACTGCCTGCACTTGAGGTACTAAGAGGAACCCGGCCGCGGACAGACGCCCTCATGCCGTATGGTTCGTATAAATACAATACAGGCATGTGGCTTTCTGTTCCCGCGGCCGTGAAGTCTCTTAGTTTTCAAGTGCGGAACCTGAAGCTGTTTTTCAGATTTTCGTTATGTCGCTAACGTTCGTTTCGGTGGTTTGTTATTTCTCGGTTGATTTACGGGGGCAAAGGTACGATGTTTTCCGACGTACCGAAAAAAGAGTATCTTTGTTCATACGCCTCAGGCGACTTTCGGGACATTTTTTCCGCCCATTCGATGTATAAGCTCGCCATATTGCTCAAAAAGGAGTTCCTCCAGATTTTCCGCGACAGGTTCATGCTGCGGGTGACGGTCCTGCTGCCCATCGTCCAGCTGTTGGTGCTGCCGTTGGCGGCCAATTACGACATCAAGAATTTCAGGATGGCGGCCATCGACCGGGACAACACCCAGTTCAGCCGGAGGCTGCTGACCAAAATGCAGGCGGGAGGCTATTTCTCGCTGGCGGCGGCGGTGCCGTCGTGGGCGCAGGCCGAGCGGATGATCGAGCGGGGCGATGTGGATATGATCGTCGAGATTCCGGACCGTTTCGAGCGGGACATGGTGTTGGGGCGGAGCCCGGAGCTGTCGGTGCACATTTCGGCCATCAACGGGCTGAGTGCGGGGGTGGCGGCGGGATATGCCAATTCGATCGTCGGTGATTTCGCGGCGGAACTGGCTTCCGAACACCTGATCCCGGCGCCGGCTGACGCGGCGAAGTTCCCGGTGCAGGTGAATGTGGCCACGCAGGAGTGGTACAATCCGAAATTCGACTACAAAACGGTGATCGTGCCGGGTATCCTGGCGCTGCTGATTACCATCGCGGGGTTGTCGATGATGGCCCTCAACACGGTGAAGGAGAAGGAGCGGGGGACGATCGAACAGCTCAGCGTGACGCCGATGAGCCGCACGCGGTATATGCTCGCGAAGATGATCCCGTTTTTCCTGATCGGGCTGGTGCAGTTCACGATCGGGTTGACGATCGCCCGTTTCGTTTACGCGATTCCGATGGTGGGGAGTCTGTTTCTGCTGTACGGGGTGGTGGCGCTCTATTTGGCAGGGATCCTATGCCTGGGCTTCGTGATCGCCAACCTGTCGGATACCCAGGTGCAGACCATCTTCCTGATTTTCTTTATCATGATAACGCTGGTCTTGATGAGCGGCCTGTTCACGCCGATCGAGAGCATGCCGGAGTGGGCGCAGCGGGCGGACGTGATCAACCCGGTGGCGCACATCATCTCTTCGGTGAAGATGGTACTGGTCAAGGGGAGTACGGCGGCCGACCTGACGCCACACTGGCTGGGGCTGGGTATCTTCGCGGCCGCGGCGGGAGTGTTGTCGGTGGTCACTTTCCGCAAACTGCGGTCGTAACGGCCCGGAGGGATCAGATCTCGACCAACCCGTTCTTAATGGCGTAGACCACTAAGTTGGCGGTATTCTTGCAGTTCGTTTTTTCGAGGATATTGGCGCGGTGTTTGTCCACGGTCCGCTTCGAAATAAACAGCATGTCTGCTATCTCATAGTTTGTCAGCCCTTTGCAGATCAACAGCAGGATCTCCTTTTCCCGTTCCGACAGCGCGGCTTCGTCGGGGTTCGTCTTTTCCTGGTCTGGCCCCATTTCGCCGCCTGACGAGGAGCGCAGGTTGCTCACCAGGTTGAACAACAGCTCCTGCGAAAAGTACGACCCTCCTTCCAGCACCGTTTCGAGCGCCGCATAGACTTCGGTGATGTCCGAATTCTTGAGCAGGAACCCTTTCACGCCCTGCGACACCATTTTGAAGTAGTAACCCTCTTCGCCGTACATGGACAGGGTGATGATGCGCAGGTCGGGATAGAGGGCAAGGGCCTCGGCGGCGGCGTCTATCCCGTTCATCTCGGGCATGGAGATGTCGAGCAGCACTACGTCGGGCAGTCCGTCCGGCTCTGAGGCCGCCCTGCCCAGCAGGGCGAGCATTTCGGTGCCGGTACCGGCTTCGCCGCTGACCCGGAATCTCGGGTGCGAATTGAGCAGCAGTTTCAACCCGTTCCTGAACAGGGCGTGGTCGTCTACCAATAATACCGAATATTTCCTGTCTGTCTTCATAACATCAATTGTCGGTTCGGTTACTTTGAGCGTTCACGGCCGGAGCCACCCCGGGCGGAGGGCTGCAACTGCGCTGTGCTTATTTTGTCCCCGCTGGTTCCGGCCCGCCCGTTCGCAGCACCTGATTAACCATACGGTTTGGTGACATGATCTCCCTATGTCAGCCCGGAGCTACACGGCTCGCTGCCG
>CAZAPI010000089.1:0-6555 GCA_964486945.1 uncultured Rikenella sp.
CAGAAGAAGCCGAAGGCCTCTTTTAGCACGGCAGCGACGTTTGCCATATTGGCGACCGGATCGCTTTCGGCCGCCACCAGCGATTCGATCAGAGGCAGGAGGGCAGTGTATCGTTCCCGGCGGTCTTTCGTTGCGGGTATGTTCAAATTTTCGGCCATGAATCGCGTCGGGTTTTATTCAGACAAACAAAGGTACGAAAAAAGCCTTTCCTTCCCGAAGGAAAGAAAGGCTGGGTAGACGATTATATCCCGAACGGATTAGTCGTTCAGCGAGAAGCGTTTGTAAGCGACAACGGTTGCATCCGCATTGGCGTTGTGGATGAACTGGGCTACGGTCAGTTTGTTGTCTTTTACCAGTGCCTGGTTCAGCAGGGTCGATTCCTTGAGGAATTTGTTGACCTTGCCTTCCGCGATCTTGTCCAACATAGCTTCCGGCTTGCCTTCAAGGCGAGCCTGTTCGCGACCGATTTCGCGTTCCTTTTCGAGTACATCTGCCGGGCAGTCTTCCTTGCTGATCGAGATCGGTGCCATAGCGGCAGCCTGCATGGCCACGTCGTGGGCCACTTCAGCCGGAATCTCGGCGTTGAAGCCGATCAGGGTACCCAGTTTGTTGTTCATGTGAACGTAGCAGGAGCACATCGGGGCTTCGATCTTGGCATAGTATGTGATTTCGATCTTTTCGCCGGTCTGGCCCGATTTTTCGGTCACCATTTCCTCAACGGTCTGGTTGCCGACTTTCAGGGCTTTGAGCGTGTCGAGGTCGGCCACGTCGTTCTTGATGGCGATGTCGAGCATCTCGTTCACGGTCTTGACGAACTCTTCGTTCTTGGCTACGAAGTCGGTTTCGCAGGCCAGGCAGATCATATATGCTTTTTTGTTGCCGTCGGTCAGGCGGGCGGCAACCACGCCTTCGGTAGCTTCGCGGTCGGCGCGCTTGCTGGCGACGAGTTTACCTTTTTCGCGGATGATGTCCTGTGCGCGGTCGAAGTCGCCGTTGGCTTCCACGAGCGCTTTTTTGCAGTCCATCATGCCTGCGCCGGTCATTTTACGTAATTTAGCTACGTCTGCGGCTTTGATTTCCATGGGTTGTTCCTTTCTAAAGGGTTATTTGGTTAAAAACGTAACGTGCCGCGAGTTTAGTGTGTTTCAACGGACTCCCGGCACGCTTACGCTGTCATATTTACGATAAAGTCGCTTATTCAGCTGCGTTTTCGAGAACTGCTTCCGCTTCGGTTTCCGCTTCGCCTTCAGCGGCTTTGCGGGTCCGCGGACGGCCTTCTTTCTTGGCAGCGGTTGCCGCTTTCGGAGCTTCGGCCGCTTCTTTCTCTTTTTCTACCTTACGTTCGGCCAGACCTTCCTGGATAGCCGCGGTAACGGTGTCGAGGATGACTGCGATCGATTTGGTAGCGTCGTCGTTCGCCGGGATCACGTAGTCGATATTGGTGGGGTCACAACAAGTATCAACCATGGCAAATACCGGGATATTGAGGCGTTTGGCCTCTTTCACGGCATTGGCTTCTTTCTGTACGTCGATCACGAACAACGCTGCCGGCAGACGGGTGAGGTCTGCGATCGAGCCGAGGTTCTTTTCGAGTTTGGCGCGCTGACGCGAGATCTGCAGCTTTTCGCGTTTGCTGAAGTTGTCGTAGGTGCCGTCGCTGTTGAGTTTGTCGATGGTGGCCATCTTCTTCACCGCTTTGCGGATGGTGGGGAAGTTGGTCAGCATACCGCCCGGCCAGCGTTCGGTCACGTACGGCATCGCTACGCCGGCTACTTTTTCGGAGACGATTTCCTTAGCCTGTTTTTTGGTGGCGACGAACAGGATTTTGCGTCCCGATTTGGCTATTTGTTTGAGTGCGGCGGCGGCTTCGTCGAGTTTCACCACGGTTTTGTGGAGGTCGATGATGTGGATCCCGTTCTTCTCCATGAAGATGTACGGGGCCATTTTGGGGTTCCACTTCCGTTTGAGGTGTCCGAAGTGTACGCCTGCCTCTAAAAGTTGATTGAAATCTGTTCTTGGCATTTTTCCGATTTTTAAAAATCTGTTTTTACTCTTTCGTCACCCGTGGGGTAGTGCCGTGCTTGCGTCCCGCAAGGGGCGGCAGTCCGTCCGGGTTTCCCGCGTCTTATGCAACGAAGCGGTAGTACTGTATGGGTAGTCTGCGTTCGTTTGGGCCGACAGTGTGGCCGGTAACATAAGCCGTGCAATGATGGTATTGCGCAGGTCGCGAAACGGGATTAACGTTTGCTGAACTGGAAGCGTTTGCGTGCGCCCGGCCGGCCCGGTTTCTTACGTTCCACGACACGTGCGTCGCGGGTAAGGAAGCCGTTCTTTTTCAGTTCGGGGCGAAGTTCCGCGTCCATTTCGATCAGGCAGCGTGAAATCCCGAGGCGTGCAGCTTCCGCCTGTCCTTTGATGCCACCGCCCGTCAAGTTGATCTTGATGTCGACGCCTTCGGTGAGGTTGGTCACCAGCAACGGCTGTTTTACGACATATTGGAAGATCTCCAGCGGGAAGTAGGTTTCGAGCGGGCGGTCGTTGATCGTGATGCTGCCGCTGCCACCTGCGGTGAGGTATACGCGTGCAACGGCTGATTTTCTGCGGCCTACGGCGTTTACAACTTCTTGACTCATTATTTAAGATCGTTTAATTTGATGGTTTTGGGGCTCTGGGCCGTATGCGGGTGCTCTGCGCCGGCATAGACTTTCAGGTTGCCGAAGATAGCCGCGCCCAGGCGGTTTTTGGGCAGCATTCCTTTGACTGCTTTTTCGATTACGAAGGTCGGCTTTTTAGCCAGGTAATCGGCCGGGGTGGCGAAACGCTGACCGCCCGGATAGCCGGTGTGGTGCGTATAGACCTTGTCGGTCATCTTCTTCCCCGTGAGTCTCACCTTGTCGGCGTTGATGACGATAACATTGTCACCGCAGTCGACGTGGGGAGTGTAGCTGGGTTTGTTCTTGCCGCGCAGGATCTTGGCCACCTGCGATGCGAGCCGCCCCAGCACTGCATCCGTCGCGTCGATGATGTACCACTCTTTATTGGCGGTACCGGCGTTGACAGAGATAGTTTTGTAGCTTAATGACTCCACTTTTCTACGTGTTTGTGAGTTAATACTGTGTTTGTTGTGACCCATTCCCATACTTTATGGGGCGTGCAAAGGTAAGCATTTTTATGTGAGAAACAAACTTTTTCGCCATACCTGTCTTTGTCTTTTCTGTTTTTGGCGGTAATTGTGGATGGTGTAACTTTTGTTGCGTCGCGGCCGGGGGTGAATTCGGAGCTGGCGGGGGCGGTACGATTTCGTAGCTGTGCGGCTCCTGCAGGTGTCGGAGCATCCGCTGCATGAGGCTGTCCGGCGATTCTTCGGCTGCGAGGCGGTCGATGCTGAAAAGAGCGGTAATCGGACGTTCATTCAGGTGTTTTTTAGGGGTGATTCGGGTAGAATTACCTTTTTATTACTATATTGCAACTTTTATCAAAAAGACTTTTTAAGCATCGATGGCCAGGTATTTTATCGAATTGTCCTATAACGGAGCGGGTTACAACGGCTGGCAGCGGCAGCCGAACGCACCTTCAGTGCAGGAGGTGCTGGAAAAGGGGATTTCCATGCTGCTCGGTGCGCCGCACGAGATCGTGGGGGCGGGACGGACCGACACGGGGGTGCATGCGGCTTTCGCCGTGGCTCACTTCGACACGGAAGCGGGAGATGACAAGGTGTCCGATCCCGAATTCGTCTATCATTTGAACTGTATCCTGCCCAAGGACATTGCTGTGAAAAAAGTGTATGCTGTGCCGGACGACAAGCATGCCCGATTCGATGCCCGGCGGCGGGAATACAGATATTATATCACGACGGTGAAAGACCCGTTCGCAACGGGCACGGCATGGCAGATCACCCGGCCGCTGGACGTGGACGCCATGCAAACGGCAGCGGTATCGCTGATGCGTTATGAGGATTTCACCTCGTTCGCCAAACTGCATTCGGATACGAAGACCAACCGCTGCACGATTTTCGGTGCCAACTGGCAGGTCGAAGGGACGAAGTTGGTCTTTACCATCGCCGCGGACCGTTTCCTTCGGGGCATGGTGCGGGCGGTGGTCGGCACGCTGGTCGATGTGGGGCGCGGCAAGATGACTCCGGCGCAGTTTTGCGCCATCATCGAGCGCAAAGCCCGGGCGGAGGCGAGCGCACAGGCCCCGGCGCACGGATTGTTTTTAACGGACGTACAATATTGAGATACATGGGAAATATGAGATTGATTCTGTCTGCCGCGGCGATGGCAGCGGTAACTGTCGCTTCTGCCGGTGCGGCCGCGCCGCTGAAGCTGACTTACGACAAGCCGGCCCGGGACTGGATGACGGAAGCGCTCCCGATCGGGAACGGCTATATGGGGGCTATGTTTTACGGGACACCGATGGCCGATACGGTCCAGTTTACGGAGGAGAGCCTTTGGGAGGGCGGTCCGGTGACGGGGTCGAAGGCGAATGACGGAGGGAATAAGGCCGGGGCATGGAAATACTTGGCTCCGGTGCGGGCGTTGCTCGATTCGGGCAAAGTGGCCGAAGCGTATGCTCTGGCCAATAAGGAATTAACGGGTCGTATAGACCGGAGCGAGGTTGTGTCGGGAGGCCCTGAGTTCGGTGACTACGGGGCGCAGCAGACGTTCGGCGATATTATCGTGCGCACGCTGCCGGGGGCGGCGGATTGCAGCGCTTATACGGATTATAAACGGGAACTGGATATTGCCGACGCGGTGGGGGCGGTTTCCTATTCGCAGGGAGGTGTCGATTACCGGACGGAATACTGGGCGTCGTACCCGAAACGGGTCGTGGCGGCGAGATACAGCAATACGGCCCGTGGCGGGGCGGGGTATGAAGTGCTGCTGACCACGCCGCACAAGGAGGTGAAGTTCCGGAAGGTGGGCGATAATACGATTGTGCTGGACGGACGCCTGGCGGGGAATAAGTTGGGTTTCGAGGCGGCGGTGACGGTGCGCACGGACGGGAGGTTCGTGAAGTCGCCGAAAAGTTCCGCCTTTGTCGGGGTCGAGGGGGCGCATTATATAGAGGTGTACCTTTCGGCAGGGACGGAGTACAGAAACGATTATCCGGTCTATCGCGGCGGCGATCCGAAGATGCTGAACAAAAAAGTGCTGGCTTCGCTGAACGGGACTTCTTACGATTCGCTAAAGGCGGAGCATATCCGGGATTACCAGTCGATTTTCAACCGGGTTTCGCTGGATTTGGGAACTAACGGGCAGGCTGCGCTGACCACGCCGGAGCGGCAGCGGCAATATGCCGAAGGAGCATACGATCCGGCTTTGGAGACGTCGTTTTTCCAATGGGGGCGTTACCTGCTGATCTCCAGCTCCCGGCCGGGGACGATGCCGGCGAACTTGCAGGGGAAGTGGAACCATTCGACCAATCCGCCGTGGGCCTGCGACTACCACATGAACATCAACCAACAGATGATCTACTGGCCCGCGCCGCTGACGGGTATGCCGGAGGTCAACCGGCCTTTGGCGGATTATATCCTGTCGCTGCGGGAGCCGGGCCGGAAAACGGCGAAGGAGTATTTCAACTCCCGCGGGTGGAGCGTGCATACGATGAACAATCCGCTGGGCTATACGGCTCCGGGGTGGGAGTTCAACTGGGGCTATGCGCCGAATGCGGCAGCGTGGCTGGCGCAGCATCTGTGGGAACACTATGCTTTTTATCCCGACTCGGCTTACCTGCGGACGGTGGCCTATCCGGTGATGAAAGAGCTGGCGCAGTTCTGGTTCGATTACCTGACGGTCGATCCTCGGGACGGAACGCTGGTAAGCTCGCCCTCCTATTCGCCGGAGCACGGCAATATCTCGGCCGGGGCGACGATGGACCAGGAGGTGGTCTGGGATTTGCTGACCAATATCCTGGATGCCGACCGGGTGATGCCGGATTCGGACAGGGCGTTTATCGACAGTGTAAAATCCGTGCGGGAGCGGCTCTCGCCTTTGCAGGTCGGCAAGTACGGCCAATTGCAGGAGTGGAAAGAGGACCTGGACGATCCGCAGGACAACCACCGTCATGTCTCGCACCTGTTCGCCTTGCATCCGGGACGGCAGATCTCGCCGCTGACCGATCCGAAACTGGCGGATGCGGCCCGTCGGACTTTGGTCTACCGGGGCGATGAGGGTACGGGGTGGTCATTGGCTTGGAAAGTCAATTTCTGGGCGCGGCTGCTGGACGGGAACCACGCTTATGCGATGAGCCGCCGGGTGCTGCGGCCGGCCACTTCGAAGAGTGCCCAGATGACGTCTCAGGGCGGGGCTTATTCCAACCTGTTGTGCGCACATCCGCCGTTCCAGATGGACGGGAATATGGGTTATGTGTCGGGAGTGACGGAGATGCTGCTCCAGTCGCAGACCGGACCGGCCTCCGCTCCGGTGATCGACCTGCTGCCGGCTTTGCCTGTGGCATGGCCGGACGGCGAGGTGAAAGGCTTGCGGGCGCGGGGCGGTTATACGGTGGATATGAAGTGGAAAGACGGGAAATTGGGCGAAGCGAAGATTATAC
>CAZAPI010000090.1:0-6522 GCA_964486945.1 uncultured Rikenella sp.
ACGGAGTTACAAATATTGTGAGCCGAAATGGTCCGGTCGCCGCTACTGGTCGGGAAATAGAAGCCGGAGCGGATATTCGCTAAAAAAGCCGGGCCGATTTTCCAGACAGGAAAATCGGCCCGGCTGTTCGTATACGTCGAAAAACGAAATTATTTCTTGGATTCTTCGAGCGATACCTGACGGAACTCTTTCATTAGTTTGGTCAGTTCCAGCGTAGCTTTGCGAGCACGGGTGCCGGCAGCTTTGTTGCCTTTTTCGTGCTGCAGCGTAGCGTTTTCCTGAAAAGTGGCGATCTCCGCAGCGATTTTCTTGAGTAATTCTTCCATCGTTGTTTTTTTTAAGTTTTCGACTTCCAAAAGTAGTAAAATCTTTGTAAAAACAAGCGTTCGGAAAGATTGTCGTAAAAAAACGTCCGGGTGTGGGGCTGACTGTGATCCCGACGATCCTGTTGTTCGTCAATGTGCTCCTGAACAATAAAGATCTGTTGGGGAAAGCCTGACGGGGTAAAAAAGAGAGGCGCTTCCGATCGGAAGCGCCTCTCTTTTTAGTGCTGTTTAAACTATTCCGGAATGATTTCGAAGATCTCTACATCACCCTCCAGCTCCATTTTCTCCGCGTCTTTGGCTACGGTTACCCGGAAGAGGGGCACGTCGATCGCGGTTTCTGAGATTACCGTCCCTTTGGCATCGAGTTGCCTAAGTTTCGGCTGGGTCGGGGAGTCGGGTTTCAGCAGCAGGGTATATCCCGTGGTCTTTGCCGGAATTTCGAAAGAGAGTATGCTGCTGTTGATAAAAGAAGTGCCCGGATTCCCGTCGAAGGCATAAAGGACCTTTGTCGCCAGCGAATCTGCCGCATCGATGCGGAAGCCGAGCTTTTCCGCACTGACCGGATTGACCTCGAACGATCGGATCGCGGCCCAGTTCGTTTTCGGGGATTCGAGTCGCTTGAGCCGCACATACCGTGCCTTCACCGGATCGCCCGCCCAGCGGATGACATATTGCTTCACGAGGCTGTCGGTGAGCGGCAGCCATGTATGACCGTCCGCCGAATACTCCAGGACGGCATGGTCGAAATAATCCACGTCGTCTTTCGAGTTGCGTCCTTGGAGGATATTGACCTCCGACACCTCCCGCACGCATCCCAGGTCGGCACCGATCCAGCTCCTGCCGTTCTGCGACACGCCGGACGTATAGAACGTCGTGGAGTCGTTGTCGAACATCAGTTTCGCCTGCGGAGTCCCCAGGTTGCGGAACGAGCCGATGCCTTTGTAGGTGGTCGGGACGGTTCCGGCGATCTTGGTGTAGAATGCCGCCAGAATGTCGTCCGTCGTATGCTCATAGAACGGCTGGAGCTTCATCGTTCCCGACTTGTGGGCGTTGTAGGCCTTGCGGTCGTTTTCGTTCATCAGGTTCTGCACATAAGCTGTCCATAGCGTTGCATCGTCGCCTGTTTCATACAGTTTGATGAGTTCCAGGGTTTTCCGGCCCCGTGTTCCCAGCTTGCCGAATTCGACCAGCCACGGACGCAGCTCCTTGAGCAGCTCTTTGTTCTTGCATTTCGCCTCCATCTCGGCCGGAACCTTTTCGATCTTTTCGAACTCTTGCAGCAAGGCGTCGTACTGCTCCGGGGTGTAATTCCCGATGCAGAACGTTTCCGTCTCCCACGACTCGGCCCGGCGGTAGCCTGTTTCCGTGTCGCACGAGTGGATCGCGAACGTCCGGTACGCATCTTTCACCTCCGGCGCCAGATCCACGATTCCGCGCTCCCAGTTGTCGATCGGGTTATAGGCCCCGATATTCCAGGTGTAGTCCGCCACCCCGTACAAAGCCAGCTTCGATGCTTCGCCGTGCTCCATCGGGTTGCTCACCAGCCCGCTGACATTCTCCGCCGTCAGCGTCGTGTCGAGCCCGTAGACCGGCCCTTGCATCATGATATGGCGCACGTAGTCCGTCACCGGATAGTTCCACCAGAAGAAAGCCGGCCGCTTGATCCGGGAGTTGACCCAGTCCAGCGTCTGGCGGGTCATGTCGGTGCACACCGCATCCCCCGTCCAGAACACCTGGACCGACGGGTCGAGCGTTTTTCCGTAGACGACCAGGCTGCCCTGCGGTGTCGGGTTGGCCCACAGTTTCGTGTAGTCCGTCGGGCAAACGACCAGCGAGCTCACGTCCCCTTTCGCTTCCACGAACTCCTTGTTGAGCCGGTTCAGCAGCTCCGTTTGTTTGACCGGATTGGTTCCTTCGCCCGAGATGTCGTCGAAGAAGATCGCGAACGAGCGCACTCCGAGGTCGTACATCAGTTCGAACTTACGGACCAGGTTGTTGTAGTCCTCTTCGTTCCATTTGATGTCCTGCCCGGGATGGATTGCCCAGAAGAAGTCGACGTAGTTGCGGTTGCAGGCCTCCACCAGCTCGCGGATATTCTGCGCCTCTTTTTCCGGATAGGGCAGCCGCCAGTTGGGGGAGCTGTGGTACGGGTCGTCTTTGGGGCCGTACAGGTAGCTGTTCATCTTGAACCGACCGTAGAAGTCGATCAGCGAGAGCCGTACCTCGTGCGGCCACGGCGTGCCGTAGAAACCCTCGACCACGCCTCGCAGGGGAAGGTCCGGATAGTCGTTGATCTCCAGATAGGGAAATGTGAGGTTCTCAGCGATCGGGCTTTCGGCGATCTGACGGAGTGTCTGGATACCGTAGAAAGCCCCGCGCGCGTCGTATCCGGTGATCGTTATGCCTTTTTTGTCGATGCTCAGCGCATAGGCCCCCGAAATCTCTTTTACTCCGGCCTTGGCGGCGGTTTCCGGGCCGAAATCTATGGTAAGTCTCGCGGCGCCTTTTTTCTCGGCGATGATGAACCCGAGGTTATTGGAGAATTTCCCCTGTTTGTCGATCAGCCGTATCCCTTGGGAGTAGTCCAGCCGGCCGTCGTCATGGATATTCAGGTTGTGCGGCATGGGGTTGATAATAAGCCCTTCGTGGTCCAGTTTATTCCCTGGCACTTTCAGGACATCCTGCGATTCGGAGCGTTGTGAGGAGAGGTCGAAACCGTTCTCCTGCGCCGCGAGATTTCCGCATAGGAAAACCCCGGCGGCCAATGCTGTCAATAAGTTTCTCTTTTTTGTCATTTTTAATGAATCGTGTGTTGCGAATTTGCCGGATGCTTCCGGCCTTCGGCATATTTTGCACAAGATAGCATTTTAATCCGATCTCTCCATCACGATTCGCTCCATTTTGTCGTAATGTCTTGACAGGCATAATTTTGCAAATCGCCCTAAGTTGCGCCCTGCCGAAAATGAAAATAAGCATGTAATCAGTTGATTACATGCTTATTCCGTACTCCGGGCGGGACTTGAACCCGCACAGCCTAATGGCCAAAGGATTTTAAGTCCTTCGTGTCTACCATTCCACCACCGGAGCCTGACTTGCGACGTGCCTTGGGTTGAACACGGTTTATTCCGCGCTGCGAAGATAACGATTCCGGCCTGAACCCGCAAATTTATTTCCATGGGGCCGGACCCTGTACCAAGGATGCCAGCCTGACCGTTTTTACTATAAATTGTTACCTTTACCCACGGGAAAACCAATAAAACCCAACGATATTTACTATGAGAAAGAAAAGTTATCTGTTTCTGGCGATGGGCCTGCTGTGCGTGAGTGCGCTTTCGGCGCAGGTACGGCGCGAGTTTCTGTTGGAGAAAGGCTGGAAATTCACCCGCACGGACGATTCGCTGGCCAGCGGCATTGCGTTCGACGACCGCGGATGGCAATCGGTCACTGTGCCCCACGACTGGGCCATCTACGGACCGTTCGATCCGAATAACGACAGGCAAAACGTGGCCATCGTGCAGGACGGGCAGGTGGAGCCGAGCGAACATGCCGGACGCACCGGCGGGCTGCCGTTCGTCGGAACGGGCTGGTACCGGACGAAATTCAGCGTGCCGGAATTCGCAGGCAAGAACGGTAAACGCGTCACCGTGCAGTTCGACGGGGCGATGAGCGGGGCGCAGGTATGGGTCAACGGCAGGAAGGCCGGGGAGTGGCCTTATGGCTACAACTCGTTCTATTTCGACGTGACGCCTTATCTGAATGCCGACGGCAAGGACAATGTCCTGGCGGTGCGATTGGAAAACCTGCCCGAATCGTCGCGCTGGTATCCGGGGGCGGGGCTGTACCGCAACGTGCATGTAATCGTCAACGAAGGGGTGCATATCCCGGTGTGGGGCACTTATGTGACCACCCCGGTGGTCAACGACCGTTTCGCCAAGGTGAACCTGAAAACGGAAGTGGTGCTTCCGGAGGGCTTCGAGCCGAACCGTTACCGGCTGGTGACGGAGATCCTGGACAGTGCGGGGCGCGTGGCGACGGGTGTCGCCTCCAAACTCGGCGAATACGACGAAAGTGTATTCACGCAGGAGATGATCGTGGACGATCCGGCGCTGTGGGATCTGGACAACCCCGTGCTTTACACGGCTGTGTCGAAGTTATACGAAGGGAATGACCTCAGAGACGAGTACAGTACGCGTTTCGGGATTCGGACGATTGAAATTCGACCCGACGACGGGTTCTACCTGAATGGCAAAAAGACTGTTTTCAAAGGGGTGTGCAACCACCACGACCTGGGGCCGTTGGGCGGTGCGGTCAACGATGCGGCGATCCGCCGCCAGGTGCGCATCATGAAGGAGATGGGGGCCAATGCGATCCGCACGTCGCACAATATGCCGGCCCCGGAGCTGGTGCGGGCCTGCGACGAGATGGGGATGATGCTGATGGTCGAGACTTTCGACGAATGGAGATCGCCCAAGTGCCAGAACGGCTACAACCGCCTGTTCGACGACTGGGCCGAGAAGGATCTGACTAATGTGATCCGCCATTACCGTAACAATCCGAGCGTGGTGATGTGGTGCATCGGCAACGAGGTGCCGGAGCAGGGGATGGAGCACGGTGCCAAGATCGCCCGCTGGTTGCAGGATATCGCCCACCACGAGGATCCGACGCGTCCGGTGACGCAGGGGATGGACAATCCGGGGGCGGTCATCAACAACAACTTTGCGGCGGTGATGGACGTGGCGGGGTTCAACTACCGGCCGTTCATGTACCCGGAGGACTACCGCAAGCTGCCGCAGCGGATCATTCTGGGCACCGAGACTGCTTCGACGGTCAGCTCGCGCGGGGTCTACAAGTTCCCGGTGGTGCGGGCGGCGATGAAAACCTACGCGGACCATCAGGCTTCATCGTACGATGTGGAGCATTGCGGCTGGTCGAACCTGCCGGAGGACGATTTCATCCAGCACGAGGATTTGCTGTATGCGATCGGGGAGTTCGTCTGGACGGGCTTCGACTATCTGGGCGAGCCGACGCCGTACTATACGAATTGGCCGAGCCACAGTTCGCTGTTCGGGATCGTCGACCTGGCCGGGATACCGAAAGACCGCTATTACCTCTACCGCAGCCACTGGAATCCGACTGAAGAAACGCTGCATATCCTGCCGCACTGGACATGGCCGGAGGAACGTATCGGGGATACCATCCCGGTGTTCGTCTATACCAATTATCCGATGGCCGAACTGTTCATCAACGGGGTGAGCCAGGGTGTCCGCGCTAAGGACAAAGATGTGGAACTCGAAGGGTCGTACACCCCGGAGGCGCAGAAGTCGTTCGAGCGCCAGAAGCGTTATCGGCTGATGTGGATGGACACCCGGTACGAGCCGGGGACGCTGAAGGTCGTGGCCTACGATTCGACCGGCAAAGCGGTGGCCGAACGGGAAATACATACGGCGGGCAAACCTCACCATATCGAATTGACAGCCGACCGGACGGTGCTGGATGCGACCGGCGAAGACCTGTCGTTCATCAACGTGCGGGTGGTGGACAAGGATGGAAACCTGTGTCCGGACGATACGCGCCGGATCAGTTTCCGGGTCAAAGGGGCGGGGAGCTATCGCGCTGCGGCGAACGGCAACCCTGCGTCGCTGGAGCTGTTCCACCTGCCGCAGATGAAGCTGTTCAGCGGCCAGCTGACGGCCATCGTGCAGAGCGGGGAACAGCCGGGCGAGATCGTTTTCGAAGCGACGGCACCGGGCGTGAAGGGGGCGAAGCTGACTTTGCAGAGCAAATAAATCGGGCCGAATAGTATGAAAATCCCTGTGCGGCGATGCCGTACAGGGATTATTTTTTATGCCGTGAAACGGACGGTAAATATACTGAAGCCTAATCGGCTTTCGGGGTAAAATGTCCTGCGGAAACTGTTGGCTGTGCGCGGGCTTTCCTTATCCCCGGTCAGTCATGCAGGCTATGTCCTTGAGTTGGAGGGCGGTTTCTGGTATATGGGCAAAACCCATGATCCGGACTCGCGCTGCTGGCAGCACACGCCCGGCATGGGATCCGAGTGGACGAAACTGCACAAGGTGGTTCGCTGCGTGACGCGGCAGGTTAATGAAAAATGTCGTTGTGTTATACGATCCCCTGGGCCAGCATGGCGTTGGCCACTTTCCGGAAACCGGCGATATTGGCGCCTTTCACATAGTTC
>CAZAPI010000091.1:0-6460 GCA_964486945.1 uncultured Rikenella sp.
ACCTCGCCGTGGCTTTCGCCGACGAAGGGATCGCCTTGCGCGAGGCCGGCATCCACCTGCCCATCGTGGTGCTCAACTCCGATCCCGGCAGCTTCGCCGTGATGGCCGACTACGACCTCGAACCGGAGATATATTCCTTCGCATCCTTAAAGAATTACGCCGCCGAGATGCGCAGCCGGGGGATTACGGGGGCGCCCGTACATTTGAAGATGGACACCGGCATGCACCGGCTCGGTTTCGTGCCGGAGGATCTGCCGGAGCTGTGTGCTATACTCGCTGCCGAACCGGGAGTTAAAGTACGGTCGATCTTTTCGCACCTCGCCGCGTCCGAAGACCCCGCCGAGGATGAATTCACACGACGGCAGATCGCCCTTTTCGACCGGATGAGCCGTGCTGTTATCGAATCCTTGGGCGATCCGTCCATTTTGCGCCATATTTGCAATAGCGCGGGGATCGCCCGGTTCCCCGAGGCCCATTTCGACATGGTGCGGCTCGGCGTGGGGCTGTACGGTATCGAAAATCCCGAATTGCAAGTCGTTGCGACCCTCAAGACGCAGATCGTGCAGATCAAAGAATTGGACCGCGGCGACACTGTGGGCTACAACCGGCGCGGGGTGGTTGGCGGCCCGACACGCACGGCGACCATCCCGATCGGCTATGCCGACGGGATGGACCGCGGCTTGGGGTGCGGCGCGGGACATGTCTGTATCCGGGGTGTGCTTTGTCCCACTATCGGGAATATCTGCATGGATACCTGTATGGTCGACATCACCGCCCTGCCGGAAGCGGCCGAAGGAGACGAGGTGGTTATTTTCGGTGAAAAGCCCACCGTGCGGGAAGTGGCACGGGTTTTGGGAACCATCTCCTACGAGGTGCTGACTTCCGTTTCGGCCCGCATCAGGCGGATCTACGTGCGGGAATAGTCTTTCCTGTCGGCCGGCGGGAACCGGCTGCATCTTTAGCAAGGAAAGAGAAAGGTTCGTTCTTTGATTCCCGATTCGCCGCCAGCGGAAGGTGCCGCGGGAACTCCTCCAGGGCTGTAATTACTTTCTGCTCGGGACACCGCTGGCGGGGGGTCTTTGGCTTCGCATTAGTCGGTTTCGGCGACCGCCTGCGGGACTAAGCAACGAAGCCTTTAGCGAAGTTGCGGCTCTCGCCGAGGGAGGCGGTCGCCGCACAGCCTCGCGCCGCTCGGCTGGCAAAAGACTTGCATCGGTATTCCGGGGAAAGCTGCGGCCCGCCAGTGCCGCTGGCAGGACTGTAACTACCCCATTCGGGCGCCGCCTGGGGGCGAAGCCGCAGGGCGACTTGGCGGCAGGCCCGGCAATCCTTCGGATTGCGCAAAAGAACTCAACTACTCGCTCTTTGCGGGTTCAGCCTCGCTCCGCCTCCCCCGGCAGTTTCGCTGCCGGCGCTGAGGCTGCCGGTGCCGCGGGAACTCAGCTGCTCGCTCAAAGCCCCATTTTCGCGGCAACCCGCTCACGCCCCAACGCCGCAACAAACACATTAAAAAACCTTAAATAGACAAATTTATGCTTCAGGCAGCCCTATTCGACATGGACGGCGTGATCGTGGACAACCGCGACGCCCACCTCCGGGCCTTCGCGAAATTCGCCAAACGGCACGGCATCCCTGACCTCGACCCCGACACCCTCTTGCCCTGGTTCGGCTCCACCAACGCCGTCATTATGAGCCACCTGTTCGGCCGCGACGACATCCCCGCCGACGAAGTCGATCGTCTCTCGCGGGAGAAAGAGGAGATATACCGGGAATTATACGACCCCGTCATGAAGCCCGCCGCAGGCCTCGTTCCCCTGCTCGAAGCGATGAAAGCCGGCGGCGTAAAGATCGCCGTGGGCAGCTCCGCCCCGCGCGTCAACGTCGACTTCGTGCTCGACCGCTGCCGCATCGCACAGTATTTCGATGCCGCCGCCTCCGGTTCCGAAATCGCCCACAGCAAACCCGACCCCGAAGTCTACCTGCTCGCCGCGAAAAAACTCAGTGTCCCGCCCGAAAACTGCGTCGTTTTCGAAGACGCCTTCGTCGGCATGGAGGCCGCCCGAAAGGCCGGGGCCAAAGTGGTCGCCATCGCCTCCACCTTCCCCCGCGCCATGATCGAACAGAAAGGCGACTACGACCTGCTGGTCGACAGCTGTATCGACCTGACCGTAGACCGACTGCTAAAGCTCGGGGAGTTGAGCCGGATGGGCTACTCCCACCCCGCAAACCGGAAATTCGGAAAAAACGACTACCTTTATGCACCGAACCGGCCCCCAAAGGCCGGGGCAGAAACCTTAAACTAACCCGAACCGCATGAACCAGACATTGCGCGCTATCGCCGGCAAATTCCAAATCGACGGCGAAATAAACGTGGTGCGCCCGCTCGGCGAAGGCTTCATCAACGATACCTTCATTATCGAGACCGCCTTTGCGTCGAGCCCGAACTACATCCTGCAACGGAAAAATCGGAACATCTTCACCAACATCCCCGCCATGATGGACAACATCGTGCGCGTGACCAACCACCTCAAGACCAAGATCGTCGCCCGCGGCGGCAACCCCCGGCGCGAGGCCCTCACCGTGATCCCCGCCAAGGACGGCAAGCTCTATTACAAAGACGACGAAGGCGAATACTGGGCCGTCTGCGAATTTATCGACGACACCATCGCCTACCAAAAGGCCGATACCCCCGAACTCGCTTACCAGGGCGGCAAAGGGATCGGCATGTTCCAAGCCATGCTGGCCGACTTCAAGGAACCGCTGACCGACATTCTGCCGGGCTTCCACAACATCCGCTACCGATTCGAACAGTGGGACGAAACCCTCGCCAAGGATCCCGTGGGCCGCGCCAAGGAGGTGGCCGAAGAAATTAAGTGGATCGAAGAACGGAGGGAGGAGATGCTCCGGTTCTGGACTTTGGTCGAGGAGGGCGCCATTCCCACCCGCGTGACCCATAACGATACCAAAATCAACAACATCCTATTCGACAAGCAGGGAAACGTGCTGTGCGTGATCGACTTGGACACGGTACTCGCCGCCACCTGCCTCAACGACTATGGCGACGCCATGCGCTCGTACACCAACACCGGGCTGGAGGATGATCCGAACCTGGATAACGTTTCGATGGACCTCGATATCTTCAAGGCCTATACCCGGGGGTACCTTTCGGAAACCCATGCCTTCCTCACTCCCACAGAGGCCGAGTATCTCGCTTTTTCCGCGAAATACATCACCTACGAGCAGGTTCTGCGTTTCCTGATGGATTATATCGACGGGGACAACTACTACAAAGTGAAATCGCCGGAGCACAACCTCGTGCGCACCCGCGCGCAATACAAACTGTTGCAGAGCATGGAGGCTCAGTACGCCGACATGCAGCGCATCGTCAAAGAAGAACTCGAACGCTATGCTTAGAATCCCTAAAATCGAAGGCAGTCCGGAATGCGGCGCACTCGCGGACATCGCCGCGCAGCCGATCGCTTGCAACAACTGGGCGGCGGAGTATCCTTACGCGCCTAAGGCGACATTCTCGGCGGCGCATAACGGTACAAATCTGTTCCTCACTTTCCGCGTGGATGAGGAGTGTACCGCAGCCGTCGTGACGGAGGATAACGGGCCGGTGTGGACGGATTCGGCCGTGGAGTTCTTTATCTCGTTCGACGACAAAGGATACTACAACTTCGAATTCAGCTGTATCGGGAAAGCGTTGCTGGGCTTCCGCAAGGCCAAGCCCGACGTTACCCATGCCGGGGCGGACATTATGAAGACCATCCGGCGCGTTGCGTCGCTGGGCGAGGCCAATTTCGAGGAACGCAAAGGGGACAACCACTGGCAGCTGAATGTGACCATTCCGGTTACGGCATTCTTCGCGCATGACTTCGCCACCCTCGACGGACTCAAAGCGCGGGCGAATGTCTACAAGTGCGGGGATAATTTGTCCAAGCCGCACTTCCTGTCGTGGCAGCCGATCCGGACCGAGAAGCCGAATTTCCATGTGCCGGAATACTTCGGCGACGTCGAGTTCGAGTAAGCGCAGATGCGCCGCACTCAATCCGTTCGGGCACATACAGCCATGGGGGAGTGCGGCACGCACCGCCGCCCGGCGTAAGGGCAGTGCTGTACTGTCGTAGAGGCTGCCATTCCGGAGTGCACGAAGGCACCGCCCGCCCGCGCTGAAAGGGTAATAATGGAAATTCGGACTTTAGGCGAAATTTGCGGAATTGCCGGAATTGCCGCGCGGGCGCCAGCAAACGCGCCTGTAAAGCTATAACCCCTCCGATATTCTTCAGTGGCCTGTGCCTGCCGCGGGATACCGCTGACACGGAAACTCGGTTATCCGCTTGCGCCTACCCAAAAAAAACTAAGAAAAGACAAACATTTAACCTATTTCTATGCAAACCAGACAGATACTCACCGCACTGACCCTGGGCCTGATGCTCGGCGGCATCGCATCGACCGCCTACGCCGCCGAAAAAGCCCTCGGAAAAGCCGCCGCCGATGCTGAGGCACGCACCATCGTCGAAGAACGTAACGCCCGTCTGCGCGAATCGCTCAAGGAAGAATGGAACAACCGCGAATTCACCAACGGCGAATACCGGATGAAATTCTGGGACACCATCTACGGGCCCAAAACCGCACCTGAGGGAGGGCGCAGCCTCTACATCTCGCTGCACGGCGGCGGGGGCGCACCGCCGGAGGTCAACGACGGCCAGTGGAACAACCAGAAACGGCTCTACCGACCGGCCGAAGGCCTCTACTTCGTGCCCCGCTCCCCGACCGACAGCTGGAACATGTGGCACCAGGAGTACATGGACGACTTCCTGCGCAAGACCATCGCTGCCGCCGTCCTGTTCGAAGGGGTCAATCCCGATAAGGTCTATATCTTAGGCTACTCCGCCGGGGGCGACGGCCTTTACCAGCTCGCCCCGCGCATGGCCGACCACTGGGCCGCCGCGTCGATGATGGCCGGGCACCCGGGCGATGCGCGCCCGGAGCCGCTGCGCAACCTGCCGTTCGCCATCTACATGGGCGGGCAGGACGGCGCCTACGACCGCAACTCGCTGGCCCGGCAGTGGGGCACGACCCTCGACCGGCTGGCGGTTGCCGAAGGCGAGGGCAGTTATGTGCACGACACGCATATCTATGAAGATTGCGGCCACTGGATGCTGCGTCGCGACACCATCGCGATTCCGTGGATGGCGCAATTCATCCGCAACACCTGGCCCAAACGGGTGATCTGGGTGCAGGACGACGTGCTGCGCGACAATTTCTACTGGATCGGCGTGCCCGAGATACACCGCAGGCAGGGAGCCAAGATTGTGGCGGAGATCGACGGGCAGACGGTGCGTATCGAAGAGAGCGATTCGCCCATCGTACTCATCGGACTGAACGATGCCATGCTGGATCTGGACAAACCGGTAACGGTGGTGTTCGGGGACAAGACGGTGGTCCGGAAGCGTTTCCGCCGCACGGCCTCGTCGCTGGCTCAACCGCTGGATAAGAGCCCGTACAGCCTCGATGCGCCTTACCCGGTAGTGCTCCGGATCGAAAAAAATGCGAATGTCAAAGCGGGAACTACCGTTACCCAGCTCTGACCTCTTCCGTTCACTTTTGCGTACCCTCATTCCATTCGGTTTGAGGGTGCTTTTTTTAACCTCGCTCCGCTGTGCGTGCGTAGAGGTTCGGCGTGAATGTCGTTATCTCTGTTTTCTTCTCGTCGGGCGCTGTCGCTTCCCTCCGCATTCGCTCCTTTTATAGCCTTACTTCAAATTCCATTAAGTCGCATCCGGCACCTCCATGGCGGAGAGGGGGTTGGGCAACAAGGATGACGTAAACCAGGCAAAGCCGAAGCGCGGGCCGCGATTGCAATCGCGGCCCGTGCTTCGGCGTCTTCTTCCGTCGCAGGAGCTTGAATTCCCGACCGATGTATTCATTAAGGAGGCTACTCCGGCTCGAAGAATGTCCTGAACATGCCCACCACCGTCCAATAGCATTTGCCGGCCAGCGTCGGTCCCCCCGTCGGGATCAGGCCATATCTTTATACAAATCCACCTCGCCGCGCTCCGCCGCCCCGTAGATTGCCGCCAGACGCGCCACCACCGGCGATACCACCTCCAGCACATCCCTGACATACCGTTCCGCCGCATCTGCCGTCTTCTCCGCCGCCGGGCCATCTTCCGGCGCCGCCGTACCCCGAAGGCGGTACAGCATGGCCAGGTACAACGCCCGGAAACAAGCCTCCATGTCGCTGATCCCCTCCGCCGCCATCTCGCTGTCTCCCGCGATCGACGCCTTCAGTTTCGGCAGCTCCGGTGCCAGTGCCGCGAATGTCTTGTCGTAGCCCTGTTCCCTCCCCACCGGCGTTTGCAGCAGGTGCAGGTGCAAATCGTTCAGGTCCCCGATCAGGTGCAGCGTATGATCCAGGTGGCCTGCTTTCTCTTTTCCTTCGGTCTTGAGCAGG
>CAZAPI010000092.1:0-6397 GCA_964486945.1 uncultured Rikenella sp.
TCCGCGGAAGTCTTTTTGGTTCTTTTTCTTCAGAAAAAGAACGGTTCCGTACTGCGAAATGACAAATAAACGAACGCTTTATTAAATCGCAATGTTATCGATCAGGCGGATATTTCCGGCATGGACCGCCACGAAGCAGCGCAGGTCCCCCACTGCGTTCCCCCATGAAGCCGCAGGTTGTAACGTCACCGCATCCGCGATCTCGACATACTCCGTTTTCAGCAATGGCTCCGCGTCGATCCGTTCCGTAATGATCCGCTTCGTATCAGCCACCGACACGGCCCCCCGCAAACTCCGCACAGCGTCCGACAGTACCTCGTAGATGTGCGGCGCAGCCTGCCGATGCTCCCGCGTCAGCAACATATTGCGCGAGCTCCGCGCAAGGCCGTCCGTGTCCCGGATGATCGGGCAGCCCACGATCTCGACCCCCAGCCCCAGCTGCCGCACCATGTGGCGGATAATCGCCAGTTGCTGGAAATCCTTCTCCCCGAAAAATGCCTTGTCCGGCCTGACGATGTCGAACAGCCGCGAGACAACCTGTCCCACCCCGTTGAAATGGCCCGGACGGTGCTCCCCCTCCATCACTCCGTCAAGCCCCCCGAAGTCGAACACCCGCGTGTCCGGCGTCGGATAGATCTCCTCCACCGGCGGCGCGAAAACGAAATCGACGCCCGCCGCTTCGAGCAGCGCGAGGTCGGCCTCTTCCGTGCGGGGGTAGTTTTCGAGGTCTTTCGGGTCATTGAACTGCGTGGGGTTGACAAAAATGCTGACCACCACCGTGTCGCAAGCCTTGCGGCATTCCCCGACCAGGGAGAGGTGCCCGGCATGCAAGGCCCCCATCGTAGGCACGAATCCCACCGTGCCCCGGTATCCTGCGAGCTCCGAAGCCCGCCTGCAAAGTTTCATCTGTTGTGCGAGATAGTACTCTTTTAGAATGTGACACGCGGCGACATGTCGCCGTCGGAAACGGACAAAAGTAGGTATTATAAACGAGACTGAAAAATTACACCTCCGTATTCGATTTTTTCGAGCACGGAGGTGTAAAGAAAGTGTGCGGCGCAGCGATCGGTCGCCTCGCTCTCATTGTCCTGAGCAGTCGTTAGGCGTCGTATTTCGGATTGGCACCGAACCGGTTTTCGCCCGGCTGGCTGTCCTGTGCCTGCCAGATGATGTAGAGGATGGTACCTACGAGCGGAACCAAGGTGATGAAGAACCACCCGAATGCCCGTCCGGTGTCGTGCAGACGCCGCGAAGCCACTGCGAAGTTCGGAATCAGCACGGCGAGGGCGAACAATGGACCGATGAACGGAATGAAAGCCAGGATATACCCCAAGATACTGTTGAAGAGCACCGGCCACCAGTATTCGCTCCGCCGAGCCCGGCCTGCGAAGTTGGCGTAGTTCGTCCAGAACAGCTTGTAGCACTCCATAGCACCGTTCGGATGGATGTTCGTGTTGTTTTCGTTGATGTTTTCCATAATGAATTGGGTTAGGAGTTGAAAAATGAAATAATACATAAAAGTAACAATTTCGGAACAAATCGGGCGGGAACAGGTGGAATTTTATCTCTTTCCGTGCTGCGGCGAGCAGCCGGCCGCAGCGGAATGCGACCCGTTTTTCGGGAATTTCGTTCCGTGCAGTCCCGGCTCGGTGAATAAATCACTATCTTTGAGGCGAGTAATTGTAAAAAACAGATGTTAAAAAAACTGAAAAAGAAGCTGGGATTCGACAAAGCCGGCAGCAACCAGGCCGCGAAAAACCAGGCAGCCGCCGCGGGCGAGGGACGCCCGAATGTGCCGGAAGTGGCTGTAAGAGAGATTAAACGGATGTTGTTCGAGGCTTTCGCCAACCATCCCTCGCGCATATACGACTCCAAAATGGCGGCCAAGCAGATCGGCATACAGGGCAACGACGGGCGCAAGATGGTGCACGACCTGATGCGCGAGATGACGGTGGAAGGAGTGTTCGAAAAAGTAGGCGCCGGGCAGTACCGGCTGGTGCGCAAACAGCTGCCGACCAAAACGGGTAAAGTCGATATGACCGCCAGCGGGATGGCCTACATTATCGTGGACGATGCTGCCGAAGGCGAGAAAGACATTATCGTCGAACCGCGCAACACCCACCACGCGATGCACGGAGACAAAGTGCGGGTGGCTATTATCGGTCGCCGCCGCGACGGGCGCATCGAGGGCGAAGTGGTCGAAACGCTGGAGATCGGCAAGCGCACTTTCGTGGGGCGTATCGAAATATCGGAGAAATACGCCTTCGTGATTATCGACTCGCGGACCATGCCGGCGGACATTTTCGTGCCGCTGCGTTCGCTTAACGGAGCGGAAAACGGGCAGAAAGTGATCGTCAGGATCACCGAGTGGCCGGAAAACACCAAAAACCCGACCGGCGAGGTGGTGGACGTGCTCGGAAACTCGGGGGACAACAACACCGAGATGCACGCCATCCTGGCGGAATACGACCTGCCGTACCACTTCCCGGCAGAGCTGGAGGCGGCGGCCGACAAGATCAAGGCAGGCATCACGAAGGCCGAGATCAAACGCCGGAAAGATATGCGCGGAGTTACGACCTTCACGATCGACCCGGCCGATGCCAAGGACTTCGACGACGCCCTGTCGATCCGCCAGCTGCCCAACGGCAACTGGGAGGTCGGAGTGCATATCGCCGACGTGACGCACTATGTGCGGCCGGGGGATGCGATCGACACGGAGGCGGTCGACCGGGCGACCTCGGTCTATTTGGTAGACCGCACGGTGCCGATGCTGCCGGAGAAACTCTCCAACGACCTCTGCTCGCTCAGGCCGAACGAAGAGAAACTGACATTCTCGGCAGTTTTCGAACTGGACGCCGAAGCGCAGGTGGTGAACGAATGGTTCGGCCGGGCAGTGATCCTCTCCGACCGGCGGTTCTCGTACGAAGAGGCGCAGGCGGTGATCGAAGGCCAGCCGGGAACCGAAAACGAACCCATGAAAGATTCGGTGCTGACCCTCGACCGGCTGGCCAAGAAACTGCGAGCGGAACGGTTCCGGAACGGCTCGATCGGTTTCGAACGCGACGAAGCCAAATTCGTGTTGGACGCAAACGGCAAGCCGTTGAACGTATACTTTAAGGAGATCAAAGACTCGAACCAGCTGATCGAGGAATTCATGCTGCTGGCCAACCGCAAAGTGGCCGAGTTCATCGGGCGCAAGCGGCCGGGACAGCGGACCGAGCGGACATTCGTCTACCGTATCCACGACAAACCGAACGAAGAGAAGCTGGCGAACTTCAAGAATTTCATCACCCGCTTCGGCTACAACTTCAAAGCCGAAAAGGGCAAGGCGGTGGCCAAGGAGATGACCAAGCTGCTGGCCGAGGTCAAGGGAAAAAAGGAGGCCAATCTGGTATCGACCCTCGCCATTCGTTCGATGGCCAAAGCGGTTTACTCGACCACCAATGTCGGACACTACGGTTTGGCGTTCGACTACTACACCCACTTCACCTCGCCGATCCGGCGCTATCCGGACATGATGGTACACCGCCTGCTGCAGCACTACTTGGACGGCGGCAAGAGCGAGGATAAGGAGACTTACGAAAAGTTGTGCGACCACTCGTCGGCCATGGAAATCCGGGCGACGGAGGCCGAACGGGCTTCGATCAAGTACAAGATGGTCGAGTTCATGGAAGACAAAATCGGGCAGGAGTTCGACGGCTCGATCTCGGGCGTTACCGACTGGGGCATCTATGTGGAGCTTTCGGAGAACAAGATCGAGGGGATGGTGGCCCTGCGGGATATGAACGACGACTATTACGCCTACGATGCCGAGAACTATGCGGTGGTGGGGCATACCACCGGACGCCGCTTCACGCTGGGCGATGAGGTGCGCATCCGCATCAAGCGGGCCGACCTGAGCCGCAAACAGCTCGACTTCGAGATGGTGGGGATGATCGACTTCCACACCCGCAACCTGGATCGGCTGCCGGAACCGACTGTGCAGGACGGCGGGCTCGGAGCCTCGGCGGGCGAGGCACGGCGTGCCGTGCGCGGCGGTGGCGGCTCGCGTTCACGCGGCGGAAAGGGCGGCAGGAGTAAATCCCGTTCCCGGAGCGGCAAAGGCGGAAGAGGCAAACAGGCTCCGTCCGGCAGTGAAGAATAACTAAACCCGTACGGTCGATTTCATTGCCGAATTCGGGCGATACATGGAGGCCGAGCGCAAGACAGGCACCGGGCTCGGCTTCGCTGCGAGACATAATAAGTCGATGCAGACGACGCTTTATAAGTAGTATACCGTAATGACCGACTACATTGCCAAATTCGGGCGATACATGGAGGCCGAGCGACGCTGCTCGGCCTCTACTGTCGATATCTATACCCGCGACCTGCGCAGCTTCGAAGCCTATATGCGCGAGAGCGGCGGATCGGACGGGCAATGCCTGGATCCGGCTGCCGTGGCACTCGAAGACGTCCGGGGATGGATCATGCGTGAAGTCGAGGCAGGCATCGCCACCGGCAGCGTGAACCGGAAAATATCCACCCTGCGGTCATTCTTCCGCTACCTGATGCGGGAGAACGTCGTGGTCAGGAATCCGGTGCACGAGATCAAGGCGCTGCGCAGCGGGCGGAAACTGCCCGCCTTCGTGGAACAGAGCCGGATGGAACAGCTGGTCAAAGTGCTGGAAGAACCTTCTGAGGAGTTCGCGATCGAACGGGATGCCATGGTCGTGCTGATGCTATATGCCTGTGGCCTTCGGCGTTCCGAGCTGGCCACCCTGACCCTGGAGAGCGTCGACTTACAGGGCGGAACGGTCAAAGTGACAGGCAAGGGAGCCAAGGAACGGCTCGTACCGCTACTGCCCGAAACGGCGGCACGTTTGGAACATTATTTGCGGGTCAGAGAGGGTGAAAAGATTTGCGAAGACGATAAAAATTGCCTATTTTTATCCAACAAAGGCAAAAGACTTTCGGCTATGGGAGTCTATACGATCGTAAGGGGATACCTGTCGCTGGCAGGGGTGCAGGGGAAGCGGTCGCCGCACGTGCTGCGGCACACGTTCGCCACCCACCTGATGCAGCACGGAGCCTCGGTTCGGGTGGTGCAGCAGCTTTTGGGGCACGCCTCGCTGGCCGCCACGCAGATCTACACCCACAACACGATAGAGTCTCTGAAAGAGGCCTACAATAATGCCCATCCGAGGGCGGTTTTAAACACTAAGAAAAAGAAGGAGGACAAGGTATGAACATCCAGATTCAATCCGTGAAATTCGACGCAGACCAGAAATTGCTCGATTTCGTACAGCATAAAGTCGGCAAACTCGACCGCATGATCGACAACAGCACGGGTGCCGAGGTGACCCTCAAGCTCGACAAGGACGACGAAGCGGGGAACAAGGTGGCGGTGCTGAAACTGTCGGTGCCGGGCACCGAGCTGGTGGCCGAACGGCGCAGCAAAACGTTCGAGGAGTCGGTCGACCTGTGCGTGGACGCCGTCAAACGGCAGATCGAACGGTACAAAGAGAAATAGCCGTTTCCGATTACAGCGAATAAACACCTCCGGAAGGCATGCGGCGGACCGATAGTTCCACCGCGTGCCTCCTTGTGTTAAGCGAACCTATGGGATACCAGGAACAGAAGCAGCGGATGCTGGACAGCCGCTATATCCGCATGGCCCGCATCTGGGCCGAGAACTCCTACTGCGTGCGGCGACAGGTCGGCGCGCTGATCGTGCGCGACAAGATGATCATCTCCGACGGCTACAACGGAACGCCGCAGGGGTTCGAGAACGTCTGCGAAGAGGAGACAACTGGGCTGACCAAGCCCTACGTGCTGCACGCAGAAGCCAATGCGATCACCAAGGTGGCCAAGTCGAACAACAGCTCGCTGGGGGCGACCCTCTATGTGACCGCTTCCCCCTGCATCGAGTGCGCGAAGCTCATCATTCAGGCAGGGATACGGCGGGTGGTGTTCTGCGATGATTATCACTCGCGGGATGGCGTAGACCTGCTCCGGCGCGCGGGGATCGATGTGGTGCAGGTGTCGGAACAGGGAGAATGCCCCTGCGTAAACGAACGAGAATAAGGTATGGAACTGCCCTATCCGGGCTGCTGACGTTGGAAACAGGCTATACCTTAATTTGTCCCGGCGCGGTGCCGCTGGGCACTCCAACCGGGCTGGAACTACCCTATGTTCGGGCTGCCGTGACACGGGGACTTTTTGCGTAGGAGTGTTGAGCGACCGCCTGCGGGACTAAGCAACGAAGACTTTGGCGTAGTTGCGGCTCCCGCCTAGGCGAGGCGGTCGCCGCACAGCACAGCCTCGCTCCGCTCGGCTGGCAAAAAGCTTATATCAGTATTCCGGTGAAGGTCTTACCTCCCCTCCCGCTCAGGCCGCGGGAGGGTCCTTACTTTTTGTG
>CAZAPI010000093.1:0-6397 GCA_964486945.1 uncultured Rikenella sp.
TCCGTCCGGCGAGAGGGTTGCCTCTTGCTGCTTCCCGTTCGGCGACAGCCGTTTAAGGCCGTCCGACTTCCGTTCGTACACATAATACTCCGCCCGGGCCGAATGTCGGTAAATCGGTTCCCGTTCCGTCGTGATAAGCACCTTGCTTTCTTTGCCGCCCAGCGTATAATCCTCCACCTCCGGAAACCCCTCCGGCCCCCGGAACAACGTATCGACCAGCTTCCCGTCGGCATATCGCCAAAGCAGGATAATGTTGTCTTTCAGTGTGGTATAGTGCTCCCCGTCGCCCATCGGCAACAGCCCCGCCACGCTCTTCGCCGAAAGTTTCCCCTTGACTATATCGTCGTATCCGACCTGCTGCGGCTGCGCTGCCACAGACCCAGCCGCGAGCAGCCATGCGAAAATAAAACACCCGGTTTTCCTCATTACTCTACCGCTTTAAGACTCATATCCAAACTCTTGATCTGGTGGGTCAGCGCCCCCACCGACACGTAATCGACGCCGCACTCCGCATAGGCGCGCAGGTTTTCGAGGGTGATACCGCCCGACGACTCGGTCTCGGCCCGCCCGGCCACCTTTTTCACCGCCTCGCGGGTCTGTTCCACGCTGAAATTGTCGAACATGATTCGGTCGGCGCCGCCCGCCGCGAACACCTCGTCGATGTCCGACAGCGACCGCACTTCGATCTCGATCTTCAAATCCTTATGTTTGTCGGCCAGGTATTTCCGCGCCCCGTTCAGCGCGTTGGCGATGCCGCCGGCAAAGTCGATATGGTTGTCTTTGAGCAGGATCATGTCGAACAGCCCGATGCGGTGGTTCTCCCCTCCACCGATCCGGACGGCCATCTTGTCGAGCACGCGCATCCCCGGCGTCGTTTTCCGGGTGTCGAGCACTTTGGTTTTCAGCCCTTTCAGTTCGTCAGCATAGACTGCCGTCTGGGTCGCTACGCCGCTCATGCGCTGCATGATATTGAGGATCACGCGTTCGGATTGCAACAGTGCGACGAGGTTCCCCTCCACATAGAATGCGATGTCGCCCGGCTCCACCCGGTCGCCGTCTTTCAGTATCCGTTCGAACGTCACGGTCGAATCGAGCCGCCGGAAGACGCGCTCGGCCACCTCGACCCCGGCCAGCGTCCCGGCCTGCTTGATGAGGAGCTTCATCCGCCCGCGCTGCCCGGCAGGAATGGAGCTCAGCGAGGTGTGGTCGCCGTCGCCGATATCTTCGGCAATGGCCAGTTCGATCAGTTTGTCCGCAAACGGTTCGTACTCTTTTTTCATTTTCATATCACTTAGATGCAGGTTTATTCGGACTGAGTCCGAGTGTACTTTTGTGAAGCTGCGCGCTGTACGCCAGGCTCCACAGGCCTCAGCTTCGGCGACCATTCGGCCCGGATAAGGGCAGTTGCACCCCGGCTCTGGAGTGCCAGGCGGGCCCGCTTCTTGAAAAAAGCGGCAGTTCTCTCCTACACAATACCGAATAACCTGCGGTTTAAAGTTGCAAAAATACGAAAATAATTGCGAGAGGAATCGGCCCCAATTTTGTAGCTTTGTCAGAAACAGACCCAGAAAGAGCATGGTAATCGAATTGATCGTCGTCGGCAAGACGGTGGGAGCGTGGCTGGAAAGCGGTATCCGGGAATATACGGCACGGCTCGATCACTACGTACGCTTCACCCCGAATGTCATCCCGGAGTTGAAAAACGCCAAAAACCTGCGCGAAGAGCAGATCCGCATCGCCGAAGGGGAATTGATCCTGAACAAACTCGCCGCCGGCGACCATGTCGTGCTGCTCGACGAAAACGGCAAACTACCGGAAGGGTCGGTAGCCTTCGCAGAGTGGCTGCAAGGTATCATGAACCGGGGAACCCGCCGGCTGGTTTTCGTGATCGGCGGTGCTTACGGCTTCTCGCCCGCCGTATACGCACGGGCCAACGAGAAGATCTCCCTGTCGCGGATGACATTCTCGCACCAAATGGTGCGCCTGATCTTCGCCGAACAGCTCTACCGAGCCTTCACCATCCTCGCCGGCGAACCATACCATCACCGCTGAACCGGATCATCGAACATCCCGCTATGTCCCGAAGCCCCCATCATTCGCCGAACCTGCTGCGTTCTTTCGGTCTCCGCCTGCGGATACTGATGCGTCCGGTCGTACTGCCCCTGGCCCTATGCCTGCTGGGCGTGAACCTCTTTTATTCGATGTTCCTGGTCGGCCGGAAGGTCAATCCCGGCATACACCACATCACCCGCCAACTCGAAATGATCGAGCAGGAGACCCGGAACACCGTACAAGAGTGGCTCGACTCACAGGACGATACGCTCTACATCCAGCGGCTCTGGTACGACGACGTCCCGGCCTCGTGGACCGAAAAGGGTATTTCGCTGCTGCTGTTCCGCGACTCGTCCATGGTCTACTGGTCCAGCTACACGCTCCAGCCCAATGTCAACGACTTCTGGCTCACCCCTTCCCATACCCTCCGGCAGATCGGCACCCACCAGGTGCTCACCCGGCTGCAAAGCCGCAACGGCAAGAGCGCCGTGGTGGTCATCAACCTGCGCAACCGGGATACCGACCGCTACAACCCGTCGATCTTCCCCGACCAACGGATCTCCCTGCTCCCGACCAGCGACAGCATCCGGGCACGCCAGGCGGGAGCCGAGCTGATCACCGCCGCCCGCACGGAATTCTACATCGAAGCCAAGCCGATGCTGAGCATACCCTGGTGGGCCGAGCTGTGCGGGTGGTGCTCCGTGCTGCTGCTGTGCCTCTGCCTCAAGAACATCATCCGGCAGCATACCACCCGACACAACGCTTTCCGAAATGCAGGCATACTGCTGCTGGTATACTGTCTGCTTCGCTGCGGCCTGTTCTACACCGGGATACCGAATGCCAACGGTGTCCTTTTCCACCGGATATACGGGCTGCACAACCAGATCCTCGGCTCGTTGGGCGACCTGCTCCTGAGCTACGGCATGCTATTCATTTACGCAGCCTACCTGTTCCAGGTACGATCCAAGCTGAACTGGCAGTACCAGCGCCTCTCCATCCACGGCAAGGCGCTCACAGCCCTTTTCACCGCCACCCTGAGCGCCGCCGCCATCTCCGTCTTCCACTACGCGCTGATCCTGTCGATCTATACCCCGAAGATCAACATCCAGATTTACGACATCTTCGACCTGTCGTACACCAGCGCCATGTTCTACCTGCTGACCGCCCTGTTCGTCAGCGCCCGCCTGCTGATCGCCCATACCGGCCTGAGACTGTTCGGCACCCGCAAAATGCTCTGGCGCATGGGTACTACCACCGTGCTGATCCTGTTGTTCCTGTGGCCCATCGAGACACAGATCAAAGAGACCGGCTACACAATGGTCATTTTCTACCTCGTTTCAGCCGGAGCCGACTATATCCGCCTGAAATATAAACACTTCGGCTCGTTCGTGATTTCGCTGGTCATTTTCAGCGCCTATATCGCCTACTTCGCCATGCAGGAGAACGCCTACGCGCAAAACAACGCCCAGAAACTTTACGCCCGCATCCTGGCCACCTCGCCGCAGGACAGGGCCATCATGAGCCTCGAAGACCCCACCACCAGCGAAATCAGTCTCGATATCCGCTTCCAGAACTTCACCTACGCCCGGATCGTCGACAACCAAATCACTTTCCGGTACGACAACAGCAACGACTACCAAGGACTTGCCTCCGGCATCACCCCGGGCCGGGACACTTTCCTGACACGCAACGGACAGACCCATTTCCTATACAATTACTACGGACAGGACGGGCACGGGATACTCGTGATCAGCCGTAAGGCGACCACGATCCTCGACGCTATTTCGCTGTACGCCTATACTTTCCTGCTGCTTTTCATCCTCTGCGGACTGCTGCTCGAGCAGGCCGGGTACACCTTCAACATCCAGAAGCTGGGGACCCGGATGACTTTCAAAATACGCGCCGTAGTGATCGGTGTCGTGCTTTTCGCCATGCTGGCGGTCACCGGGGTGATCGTGAACCATACCCTGACCAACTTCAATGCCGAACAGCGGCGCTTCGTCAACAACAACATGCAACGTCTGGGCAACAGCATCGTCCAATTCCTCCGCACCCACCCCCTCAGCCCGACCACCGCGCAGGAATGGCTCGCCAATAAACAGCGGAACGTGGAATACAGCATCAGCCTCTTCGATCCTCAAGGCAATCTGGTCGCGACATCGGCGGGACGGCCCGAATACATCTCCCGCATGAGCAGCGCCGCCTACCGTTACCTGCACTATCTCGGCCACCCGTACTACGTAGCCGGCATCGACGGCGCGCAGTACACCTCGGCCTACGCCCCGATCCTCACGGGCGACGTTGTGCGCGGCTACCTGAACCTGCAGTATTACAACCCCAGTTCCACGAACAGTTTCCTGCAGCACGAACTGCTGGCCGACATCCTTAACCTGTTCCTGATCATCCTCTGCGTGGCCGTGATCCTCTCGGAGTTCCTCTACCGGCTGCTGACAAAGCCTTTCAATCAGCTGCACGAAGCGATGGGCAACATCTCCAAGATGCAGAAGATCGACGCCGTAGGCTCCAGCCGCAAGATCAGCGACGAGGTGGGCATGCTGGTCGAACAGTACAACACGATGATCGACTACCTCGAAGAGAGTTATCGCCAGCTGGCCCGGAGCGAGCGCGAGGGAGCATGGCGCGAAATGGCGCGGCAGGTGGCCCACGAGATCAAGAACCCGCTGACCCCGATGCGGCTCAAGATACAGATGCTGCAACGATCCATGCAGCGCGACAAGTACACCGAACTGCGACCGAAAGTGGAAGATACGCTGGCCCTGCTGCTCGACCAGGTCGACCTGCTGAACAAGATCGCCAGCGAATTTTCGGACTTTGCCAAATTCGGCGAAGGCCATTCCACACGCATCGACCTGGTTCCGCTGGTCTGCGGCGTGGCCAAGCTGTATTCGGGTTACGACAACATCGGCATCAGGCTTCACTTCGACTGCGGATGCAGCTTGCAGGAAAACGACGCTGCCCCGGGAACGGACGAGGCGGCCAGCGTCCCGCTGCCGATCAAAACCAGCCGAAACCCGGTCTGGGTAAACGCCGACCCGGACCACCTGACCCGCGTATTCGTCAACATCTGCCAGAATGCCGTCCAGGCCATGGAGGGACAGATGAACGCGTGGATCGACATCGACCTGCGGGTCATGTGCAACCGGGCATGGGTCAGCTTCCGCGACAACGGACCCGGCATTTCCGAAGAGATCCGGAACAAGATATTCACGCCGAACTTCACCACCAAAAGCAGCGGCAGCGGCTTGGGGCTGACCCTTTCGCGCAAAATCGTGGAGCTATTGGGCGGAAATCTCACCTTCGAGAGCATCACCGGCATGGGAACCACCTTTACCGTAGATTTACCCATCGACACCACACCGGAATCCGAAGAGTGATTCCCGGCAACTTATTTTCCAAACGGAAACGGGTATCTCCGTAATGGAAGATACCCGTTGCTGCCAAGGATTGCTCCAAGAGTAATTTTGCTCTCTTTACATGGCTTCCACTGACTTGAAATACGTTCCCCATTCTTGTTGGTAGTCCGTCAACGAGCCGGCAGGGACTTTCAGTACAACATTATCTTTCTTCATGCGAATAAAAGGAGGATAAGTAATGGTACCGGCGCCCTCCGGCATGACATATTCCGTCGGCATGTCCGGCACTGTCGTTGCCCTGCAAATAACAGTCTTCAATGCAGTGGACTCCCAACGGAAAGCTGCGGAATGCAGCGATTTTATTGAAGCCGGCAAGTCGATAACAGCAATGTGGTTACCCTCAAAAGCGCTGATCTTGATTGTGCTCACTTTATTCGGCAGCGTCAGCGTAGTCAGGGCATTGGTCGAGAATGCCCGCTCCCCGATGACTTCAAGAGATGCCGGCAACGTGAGCGAGGCAATACCACATCCGCAGAACGCATCATCTCCAATGATGGTAACTCCTTCGGGCAAGGATACAGACGTAAGATTGCTTTGCAAATAGAAACAGCACTCCGGTATTTCGGTTATATTAGCCTCAATGACAACTGATTGTAATGCCGGATTTTCATATTCGCATCCGAATGCCCATTTTCCTATTGACGTAACGGACGAAGGGATAACCACTTTAGAAAGTTTTGTATCTAGAAACGCCCAACTACCGATGGTTTCTACTGACGACGGAATTTCAACGGAGGTAATGTTACTTCCATAAAAGCAACTTTCCGGAATTTCAGTCACCCCTTTGGGAATCGCGAAAGACGACAGGCTCGAACCTTCCAACATCCAACGACCGAGTTCAGTAACCGTAGAGGGCATATTCAATTTATTCAATGCCTTACACATTGCAAATGCTGAATTTCCGATGGTTT
>CAZAPI010000094.1:0-6376 GCA_964486945.1 uncultured Rikenella sp.
AGCCTTTTGCCAGCCGAGCGGAGCGAGGCTGTGCGGCGACCGCCTCCCCCGGCGGGAGACGCAACTACGCCAAAGGCTTCGTTGCTTAGTCCCGCAGGCGGTCACTTAATACTCCTAAGTAAAAAGTCCCCGCGCCAGTCGCAGTAGGGTAGTTCCAACCCATTCGGAGAGCCCGGCGGCATTGCAAGGCCGAACCGGGCTGTTGCTGCTTGTGGCCACCCTCGCCGGATGCGAGTTCCCCCGACTGTTCCGTGCCGTTAAAAAAACGTTTCGTACAATGAAAACCCCGCCCGGAACGTTCAAAATATGCTATCTTTGTAAAATTAAACAAACGCAGACCGCCATGTTTGGAATTTCAGGCTTCGGGCGCAAACCGCGCCGGTTCGAATACAAACCCCGCCATTGGGATCCCGAGGCCGAGGAACGCGAAGCCCGCCGCCGAATGATCCTCGGCGAAGACTACGCCGAAGGAGAATACCGTCCCGGCATGTATATCCGCGAGAAACGGCTGCTCAGGATGCAGGAACGCGAGCGCCAGCGCGTGCAGCGCGTGCAGCGCAACGTGATTCGAACCGTTATATTCCTCGGTTTCGTGGTGGGCGTGCTCTACCTGATGTTCACCTACTTCGGCAAAGCCTTGTAGTCCGCACCGGGATACTCGCTTGGGACCGTGCCCTGCGCGACCGGCAAACTTTATAGAATAAAAATCCGTCATAGAAGCTACCGTGTCTGCCAACCTGATCCAGATACTGCCCGACAACGTCGCCAACCAGATCGCCGCCGGCGAAGTGGTCCAGCGTCCCGCGTCCATGGTCAAAGAGTTGATGGAGAACGCCGTCGATGCCGGGGCAGCGTCCGTCAGCGTCGTGGTTCGCAGCGGGGGAAAAAGCCTCGTGCAGGTGATCGACGACGGGAGCGGCATGGCATCGCAGGACGCCGTTTTGTGCTTCGCCCGGCACGCCACCTCCAAAATCCGGAAATCCGGAGACATCTTCGCCCTGCGCACCTTCGGGTTCCGTGGCGAAGCCCTGGCCTCTATCGCCTCTGTTGCGGAGGTCGAGCTTCGCACCCGCCGCGCCGAAGACGAGGTCGGGACACTCGTGACCATTGCCGGAGGCACCGGTGCAGATGCCAGGACCGAGAGCGTCAGCTGTCCGAAAGGGACCCAGATCACCGTCCGGAACCTCTTCTTCAACACCCCCGCCCGGCGCAAATTCCTCAAAGCCGACACCACCGAAACCAAACAGGTCATCGCCGAATTCCAGCGGGTGGCACTGTGTCATCCGGAGATCGCCTTTACCCTCGTGGCCGACGACAAGACCCTGTTCAATCTCGTTCCGGGGGGGCTCCGCCAGCGCATCGCCGCCATCGTGGGGCGTAAGACCGGCGACAAACTGCTGGACGTGGAGGTGGATACCCCCATCGTCCGGATCGGCGGATACATCGGACTGCCCGCCACCGCCAAGAAAAGCGGCACCGAGCAATTCTTCTTCGTCAACGGGCGGTATTTTCGCAGCGCCTACCTCCAAAAAGCGGTGGTCAGCGGCTACAGCAAACTGCTGCCGTACGGCTACACCCCCTCCTATTTTGTCTACATACAGGTCGATCCCGCCCGGATCGATGTGAACATACACCCCCAGAAGACCGAGATCAAGTTCGAAGACGAACAGGCCATGTGGCAGATGCTCGCCTCCGCCGTAGCGCGGAGTTTGGGCAAACACAACGTCGTGCCCATGCTCGACTTCGAGAACCCGGTTCCGGGGCTGGAGATACCCGTGTATACCGGTTCCGGGGCTTCCGGCACAGCCAAAGAGATGCCCGCTCCGCCGCCGGTGTCGGTCCGGGACAACTATAACCCCTTCAAGACCTACGATCGTAAAGAGTGGGACGTGCCGTCTCCTGCTTCACGGGCCGTTTCGGGCCGGCCGAAAGCGTTCGACGACCCCGAGCAGGCCCCGTTCACCGAAATGATCCCGCCGTCGCTGACCATCCCCGACTTCGGGAGCCAGTCTTCCGGGCCGTCGTCGTTGCTGCCCGGCGAAGAGTCGTACAGCGACTACGAGTCGGTTGCGGAGGAGGCCGAACAGACCGTTTTACCCCTCGACCCTGTTCCCGCCGCAGCAGCCAACGGCGGGGGATGTACGCGAAGCCTCGTGTTCGGCGGCGGAAAATACATTGTGACCACCACGGCGGACGGCGTGGTTATTATCGACCGGGCGCGGGCGAAGCTCAGGATCACCTACGAGGAATTCCTCAAACGGGTGGAGAACGACTTCTCGGTGGTGGGGCAGCGCGACCTGTTTCCCGAGACCGTCGAGCTGTCGCCGTCGGATCATTTTTTGCTGATGGAGCATACCTCGGAGCTGGCGGCAATGGGTTTCGACCTGCGGGATATGGGGGGATCGACCGTCGTGGTGTACGGTCTTCCCGTCGAGATGGGGAGTGACGTTACTCCGGCCGGCGCGGTCGAGGAGTTGCTGGCGCAGATCAAGGAGGAGGGGGCGTCGCTGCGGGACAACCACCGCGAGCGGCTGGCGGCGGCAATGGCGCGGAGCTGTTGTGCCGCCCTGTTCGCCGGGGGCGGGAATAACGGCGCGGCGACAAGCGTCGGCGCTGTCGAGGCGGATGCGCTGGTGCGGCAACTGTTCGCCTGCGAAGAGCCGAACTATACGCCGGACGGGCGGCCGGTGATGACCGTCGTTTCGGCTGCCGAGGCCGCGAAACGGCTGAAGAAGTAGGGGATGGCGGGGAACGATGCTTCGGCCGGGAAGTTTCCGCGTGAGCGGCGGCCTCAGCGCCGGACGGCTGGAAATCGTCGGAGAGGGAGCGGCGCAAGGCCGGACCGGAGAGTGAACAGCGCGACATGTTAGAGTCGCCGGGCCGCCGCCAAGTGCCTTTGGCGGCGGCCCGGTAGCGGCAGTCCGGACACATAAGAGCGGAAAGCCGGATTCCAATGACATGCCCGACACCAAGCCGTTCGGGGGTGGGCGAAAAACAGGTCGACGCCTGCGCGTCAGCGTTGTCCTCGGACATTGCGGCGGCCTTTAGGAACTGCGTAGCTCCAACGGGGCCGGCGGGGAGCGTGTGCCGGGGACAAAATAGGTTCCCCGCACCCGGATAAGTTAGTTACAGCCGGCAAGATACCCCACGGCAGCCGCACCGGCGGCACCAATAAATGAAGAAACACAAGACGAATGAACAACAATAACATTTTCGGTGCACGCGGCGGCTCTTCGTGGGACCAGAGCGTGGTGATGAACCTCATTATCCTGAACGTCATCGTATTCCTGGCCCAGACCCTGCTGCCACAGGGGATCGGCGGCGAGCGGATGATCGATCTGTTCGGCCTGCACTTCTGGAAATCGTCCGATTTCCGCATCTGGCAGCCCGTCACCTACATGTTTCTGCACGGCGGCTTCTCGCATATCTTTTTCAACATGTTTGCCCTGTGGATGTTCGGGCGCATCCTCGAATACGATATGGGCTCGAAGCGGTTCCTGCTCTTTTACCTCGTCTGCGGCGTCGGTGCCGGATTGTGCAATCTCGCCGTCAACTGGTTCGAGTACGACCATTTCGTCAGCCTCGGTTACGCCCAGGCGGCGCCCCGGCAATTGCAGATGTGGGCCGACAGCATAGTGACTATCGGCGCTTCGGGAGCCGTGTTCGGCGTGCTGCTCGCCTTCGGGATGTTCCACCCCAACGACCGCATCATGCTGCTTATTCCGCCGATCCCGATGAAAGCCAAATGGTTCGTCATCGCATACGGCGTGTTTGAGCTCTTCCTCGGTGTCACTCAGCAGGGGTCCAATATCGCTCACTTCGCCCATGTCGGCGGGATGCTCTTCGGGTTCCTTCTCCTGGTGCTGTGGAAGAAGGCAGGGAAGATATACTATTAAGTCTTTTATGGTTTCCACACCAACGGGCGGGCCGAACCGATGCAGCAGCCGAGAGCCAAACGGGCAAGTACGTTTGGTCGAAGTGTAACGAGGAAACCCGAACTTTCGAGCAGCCTGCCGGGAAACTTAGTCTGCTGAAGTCCTTATTTTTGGGCGGGCCCGGCAATTCTCCGAATTGTAAAAAAGGACTCAGCTTTTCGTTCTTTGCGGGTTCGGCCTCGCGCCGCCCCCCCCGGCAGCTTCGCTGCCTGGCGCTGAGGCCGCCATTACTATGGGAACCAAACTTCTCGCTCTTCGCCTTACTGCGGCTTCGCGCTTATGCGCTCCGCCGCTGCCACTGGGCACTCCAGCCAGGAGCTTACTTCGCCGATAGCGGAGGCCCGCAACCTTAGGGTAGTTACAGCCTCACGCTCGGCGCGAGCACGCGAACCGGGTGCCTGGCCCCGACCGTTGCGTCAAACTTAAGGGGGCAGGCTGTGTTCCCCGACAGGCTGCCCGAAAGGTCCTTTTGGACCCTTTCTTTCAACCGATGCTGTCGGGGGTGCTTTCGCTCTCGCCTGAGCGGAGCGGGGGGATGGCAAAGGGGGCCGGCCCCCTTTGATGCGTTTTTTGCTTACTTTTTGTCGCATTACAAAAAGCAAGGGTCCTCCCGCGGCCTGAGCGGGACGGGAGGTACAACCTCCACCCGGCGCGCCGCGCCGACAGCTTTCCGGCGAGGAATGCCCTACCCGGCACGAGGGTAAAATAATTGATCCCTTGAGCCGCCGTCGTAAGCACCCTGCCCGCATAAAAATGAAAAGCCTCCATTCGCAAGAATGGCCGGCGCGCCCCGAGGAGGCAGGGTGTGCCGGACCGGATTAACGGAATGTCCCCCGGACAAAAGGACGAAACGCCATTACATTAGAAAAAGAGTACCGAAATCCATGAGTGCCAGCCGCAACAGCGCAGGAAACGAATACTACTACATCGACCAGAGCCGCCCCGTCAACGTGTGGCGCGTGCTGCTCGACATCTTTCTCGTGCTGCTTACCCTCGGGTTGGCCGCTGGGTTGGTCATGGCCTATCTCTCCACCGGTATCAGCCCCGAGAGGAATTGGGTGTTGGCCTTCTTCGGCCTCGGCGCCCCCTTTCTGTTCCTCGGCAACTTCGTGATGCTCTTGGTCTGGATCATCCGTTGGCGGTGGTGGACCCTCGTTCCCGCCGTGACCCTGCTGCTCGGTGTCGGACACCTGCGGAGCCTCGTTCGGTTCGACTTCCGGAAAGACTACCAGACCGAAGAGAGCGATCCCGGTGCCGTCGCCGCCCGGCGTAAAGACCACGCCCAGCTCGCCGTGCTCACCTACAATGTCCACGGCTTCACCCGCGGCCAGACCGAGCACCTCGGCTACCTGCACACCCTCGACAGCATCGCCGCCTACGCACGGCGCATGCAGCCCGACATCATCTGCTTCCAGGAGTACGAAACCATGCAGCCCGCCGACGTGGAGCGCGTCGACAGCCTCTACCGCGAATGGCCTTACCGCTCCTATAACTTCATCTACGGGGGCAACGGCGATGTCGGGTACGGCACCGCCGTGTTCAGCCGCCTGCCTATCCTGGCGGCCCGGCGCACCATCTTCGAAGGGTCCGCCAACTCCCTGCTCCGGGCCGACTTGCTGACCCCGGCCGGCGATACCGTGCGCCTGTTCAACAACCATTTGCAATCCACACAGGTCGACGAACTCAGTCAGGAACGCGTCGAACGGCTCCAGATGCGCGGGCAGGACAACGCCGAGCAATTCGTGCGCAGCCTCGGATCGCGGCTCAAAGCCAACTACCGGCGGCGCGCTGTGCAGGTCGATACCGTCTCGCGGATGATCGCTTCGTCGCCCTATCCCGCCATCGTTGTCGGCGACTTCAACGACACCCCCGTCTCCTATACCTACAAAAAGATGCGCGGCGGGCTGGAGGACTCTTTCATCAATGCCGGCTCCGGATTCGCCTATACTTACAACCGACTTTTCTCGATGCTCCGCATCGACTACATATTCCACTCTCCCGTGTTCGAGACCCTCAGCTACCGCTCCGACGGGCTGCCCTGGTCCGACCACAATCCCGTTTTCGTGCGGATGCGGCGGGTGGAGTCGGCGAATGCAGGGCAATAATTTTGCCGTTTCGACGATATTTATTCAAGCGGGGCGGGCTCAGCGCAAGGGCCGTAATTACCCCATTCGGGCCGCCCTCGCGCCACATGGGGCACCCGGCGTTGGCGCGAGAACCAAGCTGCTCGTTATCTGCTTTCTACAGTTCGAAACTAACCTTTATTTTGCAGATTCGGCCCTGCTGCCCAGGCCGCCGTTACCGCGGAAATTCAGCTACTCGCTCCGTCGTTTTCGGGTCGCCGCCAGGAGCGGAAACCGCAAAGCGGCTTGGCGGCGGGCCCGGTCATTCTGACGAATGGCGGCTACTCGCTCTTCGTCTTGCCACGGGTACTCAGCTGC
>CAZAPI010000095.1:0-6276 GCA_964486945.1 uncultured Rikenella sp.
CGCGACGAGTTTTGCAAATGGCAAATGTCCGGTCATATTTCGCAAACAGGAGGAAACAGGAGGAAACTGCGCTCCCGCGCGGGGGCGTTCGTTTAATAGGGCTGCGCAAATTCCGACAAAACAACCAACGGCTGCCACGCCGGGCGGGCGATACTATACGTATCGCTGATTTTTTAACGATCGTTTATTTTGCTTTCGTGCCGGGCGGACATTCCTCGCCCGGAAGGTTGTCGGTATAACCACGCCGGGTGAAGGTTTTACCTCCCGTCCCGCTCAGGCCGCGGGGGAAGGCCCTTACTTTTTGTGTTGCGACAAAAAGTAAGCAAAAAGTGCATCAAAAGGGGAGATCCCACTTTGCCATCCCCCGCTCAGGCGAGAGCGAAAGCACCTCCGACAGCGTCATGTTTTGACTTGAGTAGCCCGCGTTTCCACGCGGGCTACATGTCGCTTACTACTTAAAGATCATAAATAACGGCACTGTTTTTTGATTTTGATTTTTCATAATTTACAATACCTTTGTAATTATATTTTTCCAAAAGTTAATACATATTGTTTTACATTCGCCGCCGTGCGATATTATTCGCACCACGGCTATACACAAAATCCACACGATGACCGACGCTGAACGCATCAACACGCTGCTCGAATACACCAAGCTGAACGGCAAGAACTTCGCCCTGCGGATCGGGCTGAACTACCCCGATTCGATCTACCATATCCAGCGGGGCCGCAACGGCATCTCGGACAAACTGGCCGACCGGATCGTCATGACCTTCCCGGAGATCGACAAGGGATGGCTCCTGACCGGCGAAGGAGATATGTTCCGCGCAGCCGCCCGGCGTTCCGGCATCGTCCACCCGCTCCCGGCTTTCACCTCCGACACACGAATCCGGCGACAGCAAGTTCCGCTCTACGATTTCGAAGCCGTCGCGGGGCTGGTGCCGATCTTCACCAACCAAAACACCCCGATCGACTACATCTCGATTCCCGACCTGCCCAAGTGCGACGGAGCGGTCTACGTGCGGGGCGACTCGATGTACCCGCTGCTCAAATCGGGCGACATCGTGATGTACAAACAAATACAGGATTATTACAACATCATCTGGGGCGAAATGTACCTGATCTCGTTCAACTACGAGGGCGAGGAGTACATTACGGTGAAATTCATCAAAAAGGTGGAAGAAAAACCCGAAATGGTACTGCTGGTCAGCCACAATCCGCACCATGCCCCCAAGGAGATACCCGTTTCGGCGATCCGGGCGCTGGCCATGGTCAAAGCCTCCATCCGGTTCAACACGATGGGCTGAGAACAATAAATCCCTACCCCGACACACCTGAAGAGGAACAATCCGCAAAAGACTATTCCCTCCATATTTTCAACGAGTTACACTACCACACCCAGGGTCGGCAATACAAAAATCAGCCGAATATGACAAAAACACCCCCAACTACAAAGCTGGGGGTGTTTATCTTTTCTCACATGGGCAAAAGCCTGAATTACGCCCTGTTAAAAACAGGGAGAAACGCATAACCGGCAGTTCAACTTACCCTTTCGTGATCCCGACAGGATTCGAACCTGTGGCCGACAGATTAGAAATCTGTTGCTCTATCCAGCTGAGCTACGGGACCGCTATCGGATGCAAAAGTAACATTTCGCGTGCTGGTTTCCAAATCGGTCGCTATCTTTGCCCCCATAACCGAGATCTTCACGACCATGAAAAATCCGCTTCGCCTCGAACCCGTCATCGACACCGTCCACAAACTCGTTCCGGCGCGGGCCGCACGCCGCCTGCCTGAAAACGCGGACGAAAATAGCCTGCGGGAAATCCTGGCGACCCATCCGGCCCATTTCGCAGCACGCGAGCTGCTGGCCGACCGACTGACCGCCGGTGGCCGGATCGGAGAAGCCTGCCAGCTCAGGCTCGACGGCTGCTTGCTGGTGTCGGACTTGCTGGACGAAACGGACGACGACCTGCTGACGCTGGACTGGGAAGACCCTTACACGGCCGGGGCCCTTTCGATGGTTTACGACTCGGCGGCGGATCATTTTATGATCGGCGATTTCGAGATGGCGGCGGCCATGCTGGAGCTGCTGACTGACCGCGATCCGGAAGACCACCTGAACGCTTCGGAGCTGCTGGCTTTCTGTTACGCAGCGTTGGAGGAATGGGAGCTGTTCGACGAAACGGCGGCCCTGCTTCCGGCGGATGCGCTTGCGACCCGGCTGGCCGCTTACTGGGCGGGATTCCGCCGTCCGGCGGAGCCGATGGTCCCGATTCGGGAGACGATGCGGCGGGACGATCCGGCGCTTTACAATGAGTGGACGGCAGCCGAGCATGAAATCTCGCCGGAATACCTGGCCGACATCGAGTCGAGGCGTCCGACGGCAGCGGCGGAGGCGCGGAGGCTGTGGCTGAGGACGGAACCGCTGTGGCGGGCGTTCCCGGAGTTCACGGCGTACCTGAAAGCGGAATAAAAGCCTGTTTCAGCTCTGTTGCCGACGCTGTTGCGACGATTTTTGCACTTGTTCCGTGCAGACGCTTTGAGGTGTTTGCGACGGTTATCGCCTTTCTTTGGATGACGCTGTCTGATTCATTTGATCGGTTTGATTCTGAGACTGCTCCACTCGAAAAACTTAAATTTCCGGCACAAATCTGCTTTTATAGCAATTGGCATTTAAAAGCGCGGGGCGGATTCCGGGAATCAGAATCCGCCCCGAACGACTAACCGGGCTTTCCAAAAAGGAAATTACTCGAATTCGAGCAGCAGCGCTCCCTTGGGCACCACTTCGCCTTCGGCGACATGGATCTTGGCCACTTTCCCGCCCACCGGCGAGCGGTAGGTGTTGTGCATTTTCATGGCTTTGAAGGTCAGCAGCGTGTCCCCTTCCTTCACCTGGTCGCCGACTCGCACGTCGATGGTGGTGATGGTGCCGGGAATGAAGGAGATGACCTGCCGCAGGTCTTTAGCGTGCCACGGCGTACGGTTCTTATATTTGGCGCTCAGCGTGGTCCGGAACGTCCCGTGCGGGGTGGACAGGTTCTCGTACTGCGGTGCCGCTTCTTTTTTATTACTCATAATCTCTTCTCTTTTATTGATCTTTTATTTGTACGTACCCGTATGGAACCGTCCCTTTCTTGAAAGAAAGGGACCCAAAGAACTTTTGAGCCAGCTACGCTACTCCTCAGTCTGCCGAAAGACTTATTCTTTGGGGCGCGGGAGCGGCGGCCTTGAAGTAATTATAGCTTGATGGCCACCACTCACCGCACCCCAAAAATTAAAGCTGTGATAGATTTAGGATGCGTAAGCATCCTCGGAAGTTTCTTTGGTTCTTTCTGTTCACAGAAAGAACAGTACCCTCTGGCACAATGCAAAATAAAAAGATCGATTAAAACGGCGGAATCCCGTGTTTTTTCTCCGGGCGGAGCACCGTTTTGCGCTGCGCCACCTGAAGCGCATGGATCAGGCACTTGCGCGTCTCCGCCGGTTCGATCACCGCATCGACATAGCCTTTCGCCGCCGCCACATACGGATTGGCGAATTTGTCTTTGTACTCCTGTATCTTGATTTTGCGCATCTCCTCCGGATTCTCCGCCTCCATGATCTCCTTGCGGAATATCACGTTGGCAGCCCCCTCCGGCCCCATTACAGCGATCTCGGCCTGCGGCCAGGCAAAGACGAAATCCGCACCCAGGTGGCGCGAATTCATCGCGATATAGCCGCCGCCGTACGCCTTGCGCAGGATCACCGTGATCTTCGGCACCGTCGCCTCCGAGTATGCGTAAAGCAGCTTCGCCCCGTGGCGGATCACTCCCGCATGCTCCTGGTCCACGCCAGGCAGGTAGCCCGGCAGGTCCTCGATCGTCACCAGCGGCACATTGAACGAGTCGCAGAAACGGATGAACCGCGCCGCCTTGTCCGACGAATCGCAGTCCAACACCCCGGCCATCACCTGCGGCTGGTTGGCCACGAAACCCACCGTTTCGCCGTCGATGCGTCCGAAGCCAACCACGATATTGGCCGCGAACAGCTCCATCACCTCCACGAAATCGCTGCCGTCGCTCACCGCGCGGATCACGTCCCGCACATCGTACGGCTGCGCCGGATCCGCCGGGACGATCTTGTCGATATCGTACTTCTTAACCTGCGGCTCGACCGGCTCGGTCCGCTCGGCCGGCCGGCTGTTGTTCTGCGGGATCGTCGAGATCAGCTGTCGGATCTGCCGGAAACACTCCTCCTCCGTTTCCGCAAAGAAGTGGGCGTTCCCCGTCTGTTCGCAGTGCACGCGAGCGCCGCCCAGCTCTTCCATCGAGATCTCTTCACCCAGCACCGTCTTGATCACTTCCGGCCCCGTGATGAACATTTTCGAGATTTTGTCCACCACGAACACGAAGTCCGTCAGGGCCGGCGAATAGACTGCGCCCCCCGCGCACGGCCCCAGGATCACCGAAATCTGCGGGATCACTCCGCTGGACAGCGTGTTGCGGAAAAAGATCTCGCCATATCCTGCCAGGGCGTTGACCCCCTCCTGGATGCGCGCTCCGCCCGAGTCGTTGATCCCGATCAGCGGCATACGCATATTCAGCGCATAGTCCATGATTTTGGTGATCTTGCGCGCGTGACTAAGCCCCAGCGAGCCGCCCGCCACGGTGAAGTCCTGCGCAAACACCGCCACCGGGTTGCCGCAGATGGTGCCCGTGCCGATGATCACTCCGTCGCCCGGCAGCTCTTTGTTCTGCATGCCGAACTCCGTGCCGGAGTGTTCCACGAAGATGTCATATTCAGAGAAAGAATCCGCGTCCAGCAGGGCGATGATACGCTCGCGCGCCGTCATTTTGCCCATCGCTTTCTGCTTTTCGATGGCTTTCATGCCGCCGCCGTTGTAGACTTTTTCCTTCCTCTGCCTGAGGTCCAGGATTTTATTATCTACTGCCATAGGTAGTTTTGGTTAAAGATTCTGACAAATATAACATTTTCCCGCTTACAGCCGCTCTACATGTGTGAAATAATTCACAGACCATCCCCCCGCGTCCGGTCGCTCGCGGAAGAGTCCGAACAGTGTGGAGCCCGAGCCCGACATGGCCGCATACACTGCCCCGCGCCGGTACAACTCTGTTTTCACTTCGCCCAGCACGGGTAATTTCCGGAACAGCGGCTCCTCGAAATCGTTCGCAAGCGTTCTCCGCCAACTTTCGACAGGAAGACGTAAGGTATCCGCCAGCGGCACAGAGGGGACGCGGGGTGTTATCGCAGAGTAGGCTTCCGCCGTCGAAACGCCCACGTCCGGCTTGACCAGCAACAGCCACCAGCCTTTGAGATCGATGTCGGGAAACGGTTCCAGCCGCTCGCCGCGCCCGGTGCCCAGCATCGGAGTATTATAGAGGAAAAAAGCGGTATCGCTTCCCAGCCGCGCCGCAAAGGGGGCAAGTTCTTCGGTCGTCAGACCGAGCGAGAGCACCTCGTTGAGCCCCACGAGCACCGCTGTGGCGTCGGCAGAACCGCCTCCCAGCCCGGCCCCGAACGGAATATGCTTGTGGAGGTGTACCCGGGCCCCTCCCCGTTCGGCAAATCGTTCCGGGAGAGCCTCCCGCAACAGTCTCGCCGCCTTGACGCACAGGTTCTTGTCCGCCGGACAATCCACCGCCAATCCGGTCGAAGAAAAGGCTACGTCCTGGCCGGGGATGCCGGAATCCGGCAGGATTTCCACCGCATCGCACAGCCCCGGCACGGGATAAAACAGGGTTTCGATCTCGTGGTACCCGTCAGACCGCCGCGCCGTAATGTGCAGGCCGAGGTTTATCTTGCAGTTCGGGAATAGGATCATATTTCCAATGGTATATATGTTAGTGTCCAAGAGAGTGAAGCCGCTCCCGGCGTAAGCATATCATGCGGCTCGCCGGTTCCGGAATCATCTTGATCCAGCACAACGGACGGGTGCATAAACAACCATACGGTTAAAAATCAGCGATACGCAGTATCGCCCGCCCGGCGTGGGCACACGCGCCCGCGCGGCAGCGCAGTCCCCTCCAGCCCGAAAACTTGTTCGGAAAAGCGCCCGCCCGCTTTATAGGCACTCGAACCGGGAGTATACTTCGCCAATAGCGGAGACCCGCAATAAGGCGACATATATCTCGGTCGGCAGGCCGGCAGAACGGCCGCAGCCTACGGCACCGGCGGAGCGCTTTAGCGCGAAGCCGCAGTAAGGTGAAGAGCGAGTAGCGCGACTCGTCAGAATGGCCGGGCCTGCCGCCAAGCCGCTTTGCGGCTTCCGCCCCA
>CAZAPI010000096.1:0-6230 GCA_964486945.1 uncultured Rikenella sp.
AAAGAACGAATAGAGAACCGAAATAACGAACTGACAGATATGATGAATGCTGAAAATACGATAAAGGAGTGCGCTTTGCAGGCTATCGCCGCGCTGTACGGCGCTGCCGGAGAGGTGCCGGAACTGCAGGTGGCCAAGACGCGTAAGGAGTTCGAGGGTGATTACACGCTGGTGACGTTCCCGCTGCTGAAACTCAGCCGCAAGTCGCCGGAGCAGACGGCTAACGAGATCGGCCTCTGGCTGAAAGAAAATTGTGCCCATATCGTGGCGGAGTTCAACGTGATAAAGGGGTTCCTGAATGTCTCCCTGACACCGAAATACTGGCTGGAATGTCTGGAAACGCTGATGCAGAATCCGAACTATGGTTTCGTGTGCGAAAGCGGACGCTCGATGATGGTGGAGTACAGCTCGCCGAACACGAATAAACCGCTGCACCTGGGGCATATCCGCAACAACCTGCTGGGCTATTCGGTCTCCAAAATACTGGAGGCGAACGGGCATAATGTGTTGAAAGCCAATTTGGTGAACGACCGGGGTATTCATATCTGCAAGTCGATGCTGGCGTGGCTCAAATTCGGGAACGGCGAAACGCCGCAAAGCAGCGGCCTGAAAGGCGACCACTTGGTGGGAAATTATTATGTGGCGTTCGACAAGGCGTATAAGGCCGAGATCCGCCAGCTGATGGAGGAACGCGGCATGGACGAGGAAACGGCTAAAAAAGAGGCGCCTATCATGCGGGAGGCGCAGGAGATGCTGCGCAAGTGGGAGGCGAAGGATCCGGAGGTGTACGGCCTGTGGGAGAAGATGAACGGATGGGTCTATGCGGGTTTCGACGAAACCTACAAGGCGATGGGGGTCTCTTTCGATAAGGTGTATTACGAATCGAATACCTACCTGCTGGGCAAGGAGCTGGTGCAGCGCGGATTGGAGCAGGGGGTGCTGTTCCGCAAGGAGGACGGCTCGGTGTGGGCGGACCTCACGGGCGACGGGCTGGACCAGAAACTCTTGCTCAGGGGCGACGGAACGAGCGTCTATATGACGCAGGACTTGGGAACGGCGGTGCAGCGGCATGGGGAGTTCAACCTGGACGAAATGATCTATGTGGTGGGGAATGAGCAGAATTACCATTTCCAGGTGCTGAAACTGATTCTCAAAAAGTTGGGCTACGGCTGGGCGGACGGTATTTACCATCTGTCGTACGGGATGGTGGAGCTGCCGGAGGGCAAGATGAAGTCCCGGGAGGGAACGGTGGTGGACGCGGACGACCTGATCGCGGAGATGGTGTGCACGGCGCGTGCGGTGGCGGAGGAGGCGGGCAAGCTGGACGGCTTGTCGGAGCAGGAGATCGCGGAGATCTCGCGGATGGTGGGCCTGGGGGCGCTCAAGTACTTTATATTGAAGGTGGACCCGAAGAAGACGATGCTGTTCGACCCGAAGGAGTCGATCGATTTCAACGGGAACACGGGGCCGTTTATCCAATACACGTATGCGCGGATCAAGTCGCTGGAGCGGCGGGCTCGCTCTGCGGGAGGAGGGGGGATGGCCTCTGCGGCGGCGGATTTCGACGAGGGCAGGCGGCCGGAGCCGAAGGAAATCGAGCTGATCAAGCACCTGACGGAGTTCGCGGGGGTGGTGCGGCAGGCGGGTGCGGAGTTCTCTCCGGCAGTGGTGGCGGCCTATGCTTATGACCTGGCGAAGGAGTTCAACCAGTATTACCACGATTACCCGATCCTCAAGGAGGGGGTGGCGGAAGCGGACCGGCTGTTCCGGCTGTCGCTGGCGGGACAGGTGGCGGGGACGCTGAACCGGGCCATGGGCTTGCTGGGCATCGAAATGCCGGAACGTATGTAATGTACTTGTAACCTTCGTTTTATTATTGTCCCGTATGGAGAGTGCCGCTTTTTGATTCCGGTTTGCCTGCGGGGCGATTTTCGGGTTTGCTCGTTGCGCCCCGATCATCCTCAAGTGGGCTTGGCGGCTTTCGGCTGTAAAAAGCGGCTCGTTGGGCTTTCGGGATGGGCTACCCCTCGGTCTCCGCGTCGGCGGGCGGGTCGGAACCGTCCCCGGCGGAGGGCTGCAACCTCGCGATGCCCGGTTTTGCCTCCGCTGGCTCCGACCTCGGTCGTTGCGCCGAAAGATAAGGGCTTCGGCAATTCGGGCTTCCCGGCCAGGCGGCCCGAAAGTCAATCCGCAAGCAAAACGAGCGGAGCTAAACAAAACAGTGCCCTCCTGCGTGCGGGTAGTAATAACACGAACAGATAAAAATAACAGGGATATGTTTGAAAATTTGAGTGATCGGTTAGAACGGTCGTTTAAAATACTGAAAGGGCAGGGGCGGATCACCGAAATCAACATCGCCGAGTCGCTGAAAGAGATCCGGCGCGCCTTGATCGAAGCCGATGTCAACTACAAGGTGGCCAAGACTTTCACCGACGAAGTGAAGCAGAAGGCCATCGGGCAGGAGGTCATCAAAGCCGTGAACCCCAGCCAGATGATCGTCAAGATCGTGCATGACGAACTGGCGGCCTTGATGGGGGGGACGGCTGTGCCGATCAACCTCAAAGATACGCCTGCGATCATCCTGGTGGCGGGCTTGCAAGGCTCGGGGAAAACCACTTTCAGCGGGAAACTCGCGGCTCATCTGAAGAAAAAGGGCCGGGGCGTGTTGCTCGTCGGGGGGGACATCTACCGCCCGGCGGCCATCGACCAGCTCAAAGTGCTGGGCGAGCAGATCGGGGTGGAGGTCTACTCCGAACCGGAGAACAAAACCGATGCGGTGGCGCTGGTGCAGAACGGGATCAGGTATGCCAAGTCGAAAGGTGGAACGTTCAATACCGTTATTATTGACACCGCGGGCCGGCTGGCGATCGACGAGCAGATGATGCGCGAGATCACGGCGATCAAGGCGGCGGTCTCTCCGTCGGAAACTCTGTTCGTTGTCGATTCGATGACGGGGCAGGATGCGGTGAACACGGCCCGGGAGTTCAACGACAGGCTGGATTTCGACGGGGTGGTGCTCACGAAACTGGACGGCGATACGCGCGGCGGGGCGGCGATCTCGATACGGTCGGTGGTGGACAAGCCGCTCAAGTTCGTCAGCATGGGCGAGAAGATGGAGGCGCTGGACGTGTTCCACCCGGAACGTATGGCGGACCGGATCCTCGGGATGGGGGACATCGTCTCGCTGGTCGAAAAGGCGCAGGAGCAGTTCGACGAGGAGGAGGCGCGCAAACTCCAAAAAAAACTGGCGCGGGACCAGTTCACGATGCAGGATTTCCTGCTGCAGATCCAGCAGATCAAGAAGATGGGCAATATCAAGGATCTGGCGTCGATGATTCCGGGGGTGGGCAAGGCGCTTAAGGATGTGGATATGGACAACAGCGTGTTCAAGCAGACGGAGGCGATCATCCAGTCGATGACGCCGGCGGAACGGGAGAACCCGGCGTTGCTCAACGGGGTGCGAAAAGCGCGCATCGCGCGGGGGAGCGGTACGGATGTGGCGGCGGTGAACAGGCTGCTCAAACAGTTCGAACAGACGCGCAAGATGATGAAGATGGTGGCCGGAGGAGGCGGGGCGATGGCTAAAATGGCGGGCGCGGCGGCGATGATGCGGCGCAGACGGTAGGCGGTGATTCTCAGAGAGAGGGGGGATATGGCGACGCCGGCTGGCATGACGTGAGGAAGATTGGCTGGGGAGGGGGTGTCGGAGGCGGTGATGGCGCATATCGGGATGTTTTGGGGCCGGATCGTGTAATGACGAATTTAATTTTTACGCTATGCAACTAATAGACGGAAAAGAGGTTTCTGCCGCCCTCAAAAAGAAAATGGCGGAAGAGGTGGCCGGCATGGAACGCAAACCGACGCTGGTGGCCATACTCGTCGGGCACGACGGGGCGAGCGAAACGTATGTGGGCCACAAGGAGAAGGCGTGCCGCGAGATCGGCTTCAACTCGACGGTGCTGCGCTTCGAGGACGACATCCCGGAGGAGGCGCTGCTGGCGGAGATCCGGAAACTCAATGAGGACCCTGAGGTGGACGGCTTTATCGTCCAGATGCCGCTGCCGAAGCATATCTCGGAGCAGAAGGTGATCGAGGCGATCGACCCGCGCAAGGATGTGGACGGGTTCCACCCGGTCAATGTGGGGCGGATGATCCTGGGGCTGCCGGCCTATGTCTCGGCGACGCCGGAGGGGATTTGCGAGTTGCTGCGTTACTACAAGATCCCGACGTCGGGCAAGAATTGTGTGGTGGTGGGCCGCAGCAATATCGTGGGGCGGCCGATGGCGAACCTGTTGTCGGACAAGGAGTTCAACTGCACGGTGACGCTGTGCCACAGCCGCACGGAGAACCTGGCGGAGGTGTGTGCGGGGGCGGATATTCTGGTGGCGGCGCTGGGCAAGGCGGAGTTCGTGACTGCTGACATGGTCAAACCGGGGGCGGTGGTGATCGATGTGGGGATCACGCGGGTGCCGAGCGACAGGACGAAGAATGGCTGGAAGTTGCTGGGGGACGTGAAGTTCGACGAGGTGGCGCCGAAGTGCAGCTTCATTACGCCGGTGCCGGGCGGGGTGGGGCCGATGACGATTGTGAGCCTGATGAAGAACACGCTGCTGGCGGCCAAGGGGGCGATCTACGGGAAAAGATAATTTGCCGGGATGCGGTACTGCTGCGGCCTTTTTTTCCCATGGGGAAAAAAGGCCGTTTGGGTTAGCCGGGGGCGGAAAAAGGCATTATAAAAATCAGGAATGGAAGCACGTAAAGTGGCATTTTATACGTTGGGATGCAAACTCAACTTCTCGGAAACGGCAACCATAGCGCGCCAGTTCGAAGAGGGCGGCTTCGTCCGTGCTAAACGGGGGGAGCGGGCGGATATCTGTGTGATCAACACCTGCTCGGTGACGGAACATGCGGACAAAAAGTGCCGCAATGTCGTGCGCAAGGCGGTGAGGGAGAACCCGGGGGCGCTGGTGGCGGTCACGGGGTGCTATGCCCAGCTCAGACCGCAGGAACTGGCGGCGATCGAGGGGGTGGACATCGTGACGGGGAACAACGAAAAGGGGACGCTCTATGCCCAGGTGGCGCAGATGCTGGGGCGGGGCGAACGGACGGTCGAGGTGCATACGTGCGCGGCGGAGGAGATTCGCTCGTTCTTTGCGGCGTTCTCGGCCGGCGACCGCACACGGGCGTTCCTCAAGGTGCAGGACGGCTGCGACTACCGTTGCTCGTACTGCACGATCCCGGACGCGAGGGGGAGAAGCCGCAATATTCCGGTGGCGGAGTTGGTGGAGGAGGCGCGGGAGATCGCGCGCCGCGGGGTGAAGGAGGTGGTGCTGACGGGGGTCAATATCGGAGATTACGGGCGGACGACGGGGGAGACGTTTTTGCAGCTGATCGGGGCGCTGGACGCGGTGGAGGGGATCGAACGGTACCGGATCTCGTCGATCGAGCCGAACCTGCTGACGGACGAGGTGATCGGGTTCTGTGCCGGCTCTTCGAAGTTCATGCCGCATTTCCATATCCCGTTGCAGTCGGGCTGCGACCGTATCCTGGGGCTGATGCGCAGGCGGTATAACACGGGGCGTTTCGCGGAGCGGATCGCGCGGGTGAGGGAGGCGATGCCGGACGCGTTCGTGGGGGTGGACGTAATCGTGGGGTTCCCGGGGGAGACGGAGGAGGATTTCGAAGAGACGTATCGCTTCCTGGCGGAGGCGGTGAGGCCGTCGTATCTGCATATTTTTCCTTATTCGGTGCGGCCGGGAACGCCGGCGGCGGAGTTCCCGGAGCGTGTGTTGCCGGCGGTGGCGGCGGAGCGGGTGGCGCGTTTGGGGTGTCTGTCGGCGGAGTTGCACGGGGAGTTCTGCGGCCGGTTTGCGGGGACGGTGCGGAAGGTGCTGTTCGAGTCGACGGTAAGGGGGGGACGGATGGCGGGCTTCACGGATAATTATATCCGGGTGGTGGCGCCGTACGACGGGGCTTTGGTGAACGGGATCGTGTCGGTGGAGCTGGGGGCGAGGGCTTCGTCGGCTCCGCTGGCGTCGGGCTATGCGGGCGGGGATGAGTTTATGACGGGGCGGGTAGTGGCTGAGTAGGGGCCGGTAGTTGATATAGCTCTACTGGCGGGTGTCTTGAGGGCGGGACTATGGCGGTTTGTTGGTGTTTTTCCGCGACTTTTAGGTCGCGCGCCCCGAACCGACGCCGCAGCCGAGTTGCCATTAGGCTTGCCTGAATGG
>CAZAPI010000097.1:0-6208 GCA_964486945.1 uncultured Rikenella sp.
ACTCGCGACCCCAACCTTGGCAAGGTTGTGCTCTACCAACTGAGCTATTTCCGCAGGTTTACGGTTACAAAAGTAGAACAAAAATCCGAATCCGCAAAATATTTTTTCAACTATAGCAGTGCTTTATCAAGGCTAAATATTTACGCTGAATTAGCTTAAGTGGCCGTATTTTTGTTACATCCGCCATAAAAACGATGAGGATGGAACACGTTAAACTGGATTGGAAAGGAGGCATGCAATTCGATGCGCAAGTCGGGGAGCATGTCATTACTCTCGATGCTTCGGAAGAGCTCGGCGGCATGAACCTCGGTGCAAGGCCGAAACCCCTGCTGCTGGTGGCGCTGGCCGGATGCACCGGGATGGATGTCGCTTCGCTGGCCCGCAAAATGCGAGTGGAGTTCGATAAGATCGAGATCGAAGCGGAGGCGGAAAAAAGCGATGAAATACCGACCGTTTACACTTCGATGAAACTTATATACCGGTTCGAGGGTAAGGGGATCGACCCGTCCAAACCGTTGAAAATGGTCAGCCTGTCGCAGGAGAGGTATTGCGGCGTGGCGAATATGCTGCGGACGGTGGTTCCGATCGGTCTCGAGGTTTACCTGAACGGAGAACGCATCAATAGATAGCTCGTTATCCGGGTTATCCCTGAACCGGATAACCGGTCGAGAGCGAATTATTTGACCTTGATAAAGGCCGAGTTCTCGGACAGAACCAGTTCGGGGCCCTCCCAATTTACAGTCGCCAATACATTCGCGCTGTTCGGTACCATAAATACGACGACCGATTCGCTCAACCGGCCCCAATGTCCTTCCGTGATGCCGTAGGAGCTGGCAGGAACGTTGTGTGTGGTCATTTTGTAGGTGTAATCGTTGTGAAGCTCCAGCGTGATTTGCTGCGACGTGGTATCGGCCAGTTTGTCGATATAGCGCCCTGCGAGGCGTTGTTTCGGATTGCAGTGGCGCGAGGTGTCGAATTGTCCGAACCGGGTGATGACCAGCTCTTGCGGATACCCCTCGCCATGGCCTGCTTGGGGTTTGAGATAACCCTCCACAGTGGCGTAACAGGGCAGCATCTTCGGTCCCGGCAATGCTGTGTAGCGCCTTGCGGCGTTCAGGTTGTCGCCCGTCCGGGCGATAGGGAGCGTGATGCCTGTGGCGCAGTCGGTCAGCACCGCCGCGTCGGCGTAATAGACGTAATCGCCGCAGAAAAAGAAATCCTTGAAGGCCAGCAACGGGTCGGCCATCTTGTTGCTGTTGTTCGTGACGCCGCCGCAGGCGGTCAGCAACGGCAATAATAGGAAGCTGATAAGCTTTTTCATAAGTGGGGCGGAATAAAGTAAACCATATGGAATTAATAAAACCCGCCCTATTTTCGCAGGTGTGACGAAAATGTGACGGGTTAATGTCGAAGATGTTTCTGTCAGATTATCTTACGTGGTTGAAACAGCGTTGTATCTGCGGCTGTTTTTTATTCCATTTTTCGGCGCTGTCGGTCGGGTTTTCGAGAGCGTCGAGTTCGGCGACACAGGCTTTGAGGTCTTTCATCAGCAGGTCTGCGAGGTCGATGCCTACGCCCTGGCGGGCAACGATACGCATGATAATCACCTGCTCCATGTCAGCCGGCATGGTGTAGGCCGGGACCTGCCACCCCTGGATATGCAGGCGGTCGGAGAGGTCGTAGAGCGTCCACTTGCGGTTCGGATCGTCTTTCAGTTTCCAGATGAACAGCGGGTTAGGCATTTCGTCGGTGAAGAATTCGAAGATGCTCATTTTTTTCAGCTCTTCGCGCAGGTAGAGGCAGACGTTGAGCGAGCTGGCCTGTACGTCGTGATAGCCGTTCCACCCCAGGCGGATCAACTGGTAGTACTGTGCGAGCACTTGGTTTCCCGGGCGCGAGAAGTTGATTGAGATGCTGGGCACTTCGGCGCCGAGGTAGTTGACGGCGAAGTTCATCTCCCGGGGCAGGTAGGATTTGTCTTTCCACACGACCCAGCCTACGCCCGGATATACGAGCCCGAATTTGTGGCCCGAGGTGCTGATCGAGAGCACCCATTTGAGGCGGAAGTCCCACTGTACGTCCGGATAGATGAACGGCAGGATGAAACCGCCGGTTGCGGCGTCCACGTGGATGCAGATTTCCCAGCCTGTCTTGGCGTTCAGTTTGTCGAGGGCGTCGTTGATGGCTTTCACGTCGTCGTTCAGTCCGGTGATGGTCACACCCTGGATCGGCACCACGCAGATGGTGTTCTCGTCGCACATCTGTACGACCTGTTCCGGGTCGAGCGTTATGTGGTTCATGTCCACCGGGATCTGGCGCATTTCAACGTCCCAGTAGATGGCGAATTTTTCCCATACTACCTGGAAGCAGGACGAGATGATGAAGTTGGGCTTGTCGGTCGGTTTGCCGGCTGCCTTGCGGCGTTTTTTCCAGCGGAAGAGGGCGGCGATACCGCCGAGCATACAAGCCTCGGAAGAGCCTACGGTACTGGTCCCCATGCAGTATTGTCCGTCGACGGCTTCGGGCGAATTCCACAGTTTGGCGATGATGTTGACGCAGCGGCGTTCGATCTCGGCGGTCTGCGGATATTCCGTCTTGTCGATCATGTTCTTGTCCATGGTTTCGGCCATGATGCGGCGTGCGCTGTCGTCCATCCAGGTGGTGACGAATGTTGCGAGGTTCAGCCGTGCGTTACCGTCGAGCATGGCTTCGTCGTGTACGATCTGGTAGGCGATGTCTTCCGCGGTGCCATCCTTGGGCAGTTCGGTCTTGGGGGCAATGCGTTGTTCTTCGTTCGAACCGAAGATCGGGGTGTCGACAATGTCCTTTTTAAGCATAGGGAATTTTTTCATAGCTTTTTGGTTTTTAGTGTTTTTCGAATTGTTTTGTTTTGATAAGTTGTACGCAGCCATGCTTGCGGACGATTGAAATATCGCAAATACTATGCCATTTCCGGCGCCGTTACCGGGCGTTCGGGGTTTAGGCACACTGTCGGCAGTCTTTTCCGGATTACGGAAATGGGTTCATGAAATGAAAAAAGGGCGTCCGCCCGGTGAAGGGGAACGCCCGATAAATGATAGGGATATAAAAGGATAGAGTAGTAGTGCCTTCTGTGTCAGTCCTGGCGGCTGTAGTTCGGAGCCTCGCGCGTGATGGTCACGTCGTGCGGATGGCTCTCCTGCATCCCGGATGAGGTGATGCGTACGAACCTGGCGTTTTTCAGCGCTTCGATGTCTTTGGCTCCGCAGTAGCCCATCCCGGCCCTGAGGCCTCCGACGATCTGATAGATCACCTCTGCCAGCTGACCTTTGTAGGGCACCCGTGCGGCGATCCCTTCCGGAACCAGTTTCTTGACGTCGTCTTCGGCATCCTGGAAATAGCGGTCTTTGGAGCCTTTCTGCATTGCTTCCAGCGAGCCCATCCCGCGGTAGGATTTGAATTTACGGCCGTTGTAGATGATCGTTTCTCCCGGCGACTCTTCGACTCCGGCGAACATAGACCCTGCCATGACACAATCGGCCCCGGCAGCGATAGCTTTCACGATGTCTCCGGTATAGCGGATCCCGCCGTCGGCGATCACCGGTACGCCGGTTCCTTTCAGGGCCGAGGTCACGTCGTAAACCGCATTGAGCTGCGGCACTCCGACACCCGCAATGATACGCGTCGTGCAAATGGAGCCGGGCCCGATGCCGACTTTCACTCCGTCTGCTCCCGCCGCTACGAGCATCTTCGCCGCATCGGCGGTCGCGATATTCCCTACGACTACATCGAGATCCGGATATTTAGCTTTGACTTCCTTGAGTTTTTCGATCACGCCTTTCGAATGGCCGTGCGCCGTGTCGATCACGATCGCGTCCGCGCCGGCTTCGTAAAGCGCCGCCACGCGTTCCATCGTGTCGTGGGTGACCCCCACGCCTGCCGCCACGCGCAGCCGCCCTTTCGAGTCTTTGGCCGCATTGGGGTTATCCTTGACTTTCGTGATGTCCTTGTAGGTCAGAAGTCCCACCAGTTTGCCGTTGTGGTCGACAACCGGCAGTTTCTCGATCTTGTTGTTGAGCAGGATTTTGGCGGCTTCGTTCAGGTCGGGGTTGTGGGTGGTGACCAAGTTTTCTTTGGTCATCACTTCGCTGATTTTCTTGGTCGCGTCGGTCTGGAACCGCAGGTCGCGGTTGGTGACGATCCCGATCAGTTTGTAGTCGTCGTCGATCACAGGTATCCCGCCGATCTTGTTTTCGTGCATCAATGCTTTGGCGTCGCCCACCGTCCCGTCGGCTTTGATGGTGATCGGGTCGTAGATCATTCCGTTCTCGGCGCGTTTCACTTTGCGCACCTGGTGTGCCTGCGCGTCGATCGGCATGTTTTTGTGGATCACGCCGATCCCGCCCTGCCGGGCGATGGCGATGGCCAGTTCGGCCTCGGTCACGGTGTCCATGGCCGCCGACACGATCGGGGTGTTGATAGGCACATTACGGGAGAATCGCGAAGCTACGGAAACTTCGCGCGGAAGGACTTCGGAGTAGGCGGGAACGAGGAGTACGTCATCGAAGGTCAGGCCTTCGGCTACGATTTTTTCATCTATGAACGACATAATGGCTACCTGTTAATAAATTTAAGCAAAGGTAATGTTTTTCTCGAATCTGCGGGTGTTTCAGTTGAAAAAAGGAGTGAGTTTTTCGAGCAGTGTCTGTGGCGGGCGGCAGGCGGTCTTGGTGTCGGCGTGCATAAAGGCCAGTGTCACAGCGCCCGTGGTGATCCGTTCGCCGTTTTCGCGGAAAACCTCGTAGTCGAATTTGATTTTCACGCCCGGCATTTCGCGCAGGGTCGTCCGTATGGTCAGCAGGTCGTCGTAGTAGGCCGGGTTTTTGTAGTTGACCTCTACTTTCAGTACGGGCAGCATCACTCCTGCCGCTTCGATCTCGGCGTTGGGCAACCCGATGTGCCGCATCAGCTCGGTGCGTCCCAGGTCGAAAAGTTCCACGTAATGCGAGTGGTAGAAGAAGCCCATGCGGTCCACGTCTCCGTAAGGGACGCGGAATGGCGTGTCGTGTACGATCATAGTGTCTGGTTTCGAAGTGAGCGTTTCGTTCGGATAGAACAAAGGTAACGAAAATCGGCGTATCCGGACCGCCGATTCCGGCTTTCGGTATGTCTGATTAGGTCAGCGGCCTATGTGCTCGCGCAGCGTTTCTATCCGGGAGTAGTCTGTCAGGTCCATCTGTACCGGAACCACCGCTACGTAGCCGTGCGCCAACGCCCATTCGTCGCTGTCCTCGGCTTCGTGTTCGAAGTTGTGGAATTTGCCCGACATCCAGTAGTAGTCGCGGTTGTGCGGATCGGTGCGGTGGACGAAATCCTCGCGCCAGTTTCCTTGGGTCTGGCGGCAGATTTCGATCCCTTTTATCTCCGCCAGCGGAATGTCGGGAATATTGACGTTGAGGCAAAGCCCCGCCAGCCGTTCCGCGGGCATGGCAAGCACTTGGGCGATGATCTTCCGCGCGTAATGCACCGATGCGGTGAAGTCGGCCGCGGGCGAATGGTCGGTCAGCGAAAAGCCGATCGACGGAATGCCGTACAACGCCGCCTCGGTCGCCGCCCCCATGGTCCCGGAGTAGATCACGCTGATATTGGCGTTGGAGCCGTGGTTGATGCCCGAGAGGACGAGGTCCGGGGTGCGGTCTTTGAGTATTTCGTCGAACCCGATCTTGACGCAGTCCACCGGCGTGCCCGTGCAGGAATAGACTTCGAGTCCCGGCTCGCAGGTCACGGCGCTGACGAACAGCGGGCGGTGCATGGTGATGGAGTGGGACATCCCGGAGTAGCTCTCGTTCGGGGCCACGGCCACCACATCGCCGAATTCGGTTGCCAGTTTGATCAGGGCGGCAATGCCTGCGGCCTGTACGCCGTCGTCGTTGGTCACGAATATGAGGGGTCTTCCGGATGCTGTCATTCTGTTCAGGTCTTTAGTGTTTGGAAACACAAATTTATCCAAAATATTTTGCCTGTTGTGAATTAATCGTTACTTTTGCACCGATTTTGTGCAGGAATCTCTTATGGAGGGTGCGGGAGATAATGGGGCAGTGCCCCCGTTTGCTTTCCGGAAACGGAAAATCCCGGCGCTCGACGGAAACCGTAACATTCCGCACGTTAACACACCTTTTAGATTCGGTTCCAAACAATGAACAATCTGATCGCAGTAGCCCAGGAGGCT
>CAZAPI010000098.1:0-6193 GCA_964486945.1 uncultured Rikenella sp.
AGCGCTGGTAGCTAGCCGCCCGGTAGCCGCCGAGCTTTTCGGAGTCGGGGTCGTGCTGGGTGCGGTTGAAAGCGAGGGAATTCCTGTATATCAGCATGGACATGGCCCGTGCGGCAGCCAACCCTTTGCCCCCGCCGTCGATGCGCCGCTCGAAAAAGGTCGGATCGGCCTCGATAGCCATGCGCTGGGCTTCGCTGTCAGCCACGATCCACGGCGTAATTTTCGGCAGAGTAACGGTCAGCGAAACATTCTCGAACAACTCCGGCTCGGAGATCGCCCACTCCATCGCCTGACACCCGCCGGTGGAGCCGCCGACAATCATTTTGATGCGGGTAATGCCGAGCGCGACGCGGAGTTCCCGGTAGGCGCGCACCATATCGCGCACCGTGACCAGCGGGAAGTCGAGGCACCACGGCTCGCCGGTGGCTGGATTGACCGAGATCGGAGAGGTAGAGCCGTAAGGCGACCCGATCTTATTGGCGCAGACAATGAAATACTTCGTAGGGTCGAGCAGCCCGCCTTCGACAACCGTATCGGGCCACCACTCGGCAACGTCGGAACTGGCGGTCAGGGCGTGACACACCCAGATCGCATTGTCCCCGGTTTCGTTCAACGTACCATAAGTATGGTAGGCCAGGGTCACGGAAGGCAGGGAGCCCCCCGCTTCGAGGGGAAACGGTCGGTCGATGGTGAAAAACTGCGGCGCGCGGCCGGCATATTCGGCGTAGTGCATCTCTTGAAAGGCTCCGGGGTTTGGCCCGGGGTGCCCAAAGATAGGGAATTTTATCGGAAGATATTTCCCACCGGTTGCTATTCGGAATAGCAACCGACGAGAAGACGGAGAGCGGCCGATCGAACCTCCGCGGCAGCTGGCGGCCGAAGAATTTCCGCAACAACGCACGGACCGGACACCCGGGAAATGCAACCAAGACACAACAGCGACCCTCCCGCAGTCCTCCCGCGGCAGACGTTCGACCCATTGCGTTCGCCGCCCCGGGTGTCTATTCCAATGAAATGTGCGAAATTAAGCGTATCTTTGCGGCTCTTAAACCGAAACTACCATGGCACTTCAATGCGGTATAGTGGGCCTGCCGAATGTGGGCAAATCCACGCTTTTCAACTGCCTGTCGAACGCGAAGGCACAGGCGGCCAATTTTCCGTTCTGCACCATCGAGCCGAACGTGGGGGTCATCACAGTCCCCGACGAGCGGCTGAACAAACTGGTGGAGATCGACAACCCGAAACGGGTGGTGCCCACGACCATCGAGATCGTGGACATCGCAGGCCTGGTGAAAGGGGCGTCGAAAGGCGAGGGGCTCGGCAACAAGTTCCTGGCCAATATCCGCGAGACGGATGCGATCATTCACGTGCTGCGCTGTTTCGAGAACGGGAATATCACCCACGTGGACGGCTCGATAGACCCGGTGCGGGACAAGGGGATCATCGACACGGAGTTGCAGCTGAAAGACTTAGAGACAGTGGAGAGCCGCCTCGGCAAAGTGCAGAAACAGGCGCAATCGGGCGGGGACAAGGCAGCCAAACGGCTGTACGAGATACTGATCCGCTACAAGGAGGCGCTGGAACAGGGGCTGTCGGCACGGACGGTGGCGCTCGACAACAAGGAGGACGAGAAGCTGGTGGCCGACATGTGTTTGCTGACAAACAAGCCGGTACTGTATGTCTGCAACGTGAACGAGGCTTCGGCAGCCACGGGGAACGCCTTTACACAGGCGGTGGCCGATGCCATTAAGGACGAAGGGGCGCAGATGCTGGTTGTGGCGGCGGCCACGGAGGCAGACATCGCGGAACTGGAGAGCTACGAGGAGCGGCAAATGTTCCTTTCGGACATCGGGCTGAAAGAGTCGGGAGTGAGCCGTCTGATCCGGGCAGCATACGCCTTATTGGATTTGGAGACCTATTTCACGACGGGAGCCGACGAGACGCGGGCCTGGACCTACGCCAAAGGGACAAAGGCGCCGCAGGCGGCGGGGATCATCCACACGGATTTCGAGCGGGGATTCATCCGGGCAGAAGTCATCAAATACGCCGACTACGTGACCCTGGGCTCCGAAAAGGCATGCCGCGAAGCAGGCAAGATCGGGATCGAGGGTAAGGAGTATGTGGTGCAGGACGGGGACATCATGCACTTCCTGTTCAACGTCTGACACAGAACAGTATTACTTTCGCACGAGTTACAGGTAGGGGGCATAGCCCCCTATTTTTATTACACTAAATTGATCCGCTTGTTAGAACCTCCAGCCGGCGGTGAGGCTCCACACACTGTTGCGACTCTTCACGGCATCACCCTTGGACACGTCGGTCACCCCGATGCTGTAGCGGGCATCGAGCATCAGGCCGCAGCCAAAAGTATACGACAAGCCGACCGGAATCGAGAAATCGAAAGTCTTCATATGATCCTTCACGTCCGTTTTAGTCCCGTGGATCTTTTCGTTGGCCGCCAGCAGGAACCCCGGCTGCACTCCGGCCTTCACGGCCAGCCCCTCGACGAGGTAGAAATTGGCCAGGATCGGGATATTGAGATTATCGGTGGCCAGTTTGTCATCGTTGACCTTGGCGCCCTGACGCGAATAAAGCACATCGGCCGAAAGGACGAAGAGGTCCGAGAAACGGTAGTCGGCAAACACGCCACCCGTGAAACCGGCCTTGGCATCGGCGTTCAGGTCTTTGGTCAGGTTGGAGATGTTGATACCGACTTTGGCCCCGAAGCCGAAGCCGGTTTCCTGTGCGGTTGCGGTAGCCGTGAAAGCACTTGCGGCGATAACGGCCAGAATGGTTTTCTTGATCATAGCTCGGTTGTTTTTTAGTATGATTACAATGCAAAGGAGCGGTTTTTCGGATGGCAAAACAAGCTCCGTTCAGCATAAAAAGTGGCCTGTTTTTCATCTTGCACTAATTACCCGAAAAGAATATGCTATTTTTATGGTCGATTATTAAACACAGACCATGGAAAACCGCTTACTCGACATCAACGCCCCAGCCAACCGGCTGCCGGACATCGACCTGCCGGTAGATTTTTTCGCCTGGGTGGACATCACACAGGAGGTGCTGGGCTGGTATAACGTCCCCTGCAAGATCAAGGCCGGGATCTTCGTCCTCTGTGTGGAGGGCGAGCTGACGGCGACCATCAACCTGAAAGAGTACCGGATCAAAAAGAACGACTTCATCGTGGTGGCACCGGGCAGCGTGATCCAATTCCACGGGTCGGAGACCAATTTCAGGCTCTCATTCGTCGGCTTCTCGTCGAAATTCGTGGGAGAAGTGAACCTGATCAAATCGACGATGGATTTCTTTCCGGTGATGATCGAGAATCCGGTGCTTCCCCTGCGCGCCGAGGCGGCAGAGGTCTACAGGGACTATTTCGCACTCCTATATAAGATGTTCGTCGGCGACATGCTGACCCATCCCGAGATACAGCGGTGCGTACTGGAATCGCTGCTCTACGGCATCGCCAGCCAATACAAACAGGTGGAAAGCACCAGCCGTCGCCTGAGCCGGGGCGAGGAGATCTGCAAAGAGCTGCTGCGGCTGGTGATGAAACATTATGCGACGGAGCGGCGGGTATCGTTCTATGCGGACCAGATGCACCTGTCGGCACAGCATCTCTGCACGACGGTCAAGCAACAGACAGGCAAGACGGTGGCCGACCTGATCGCAGACGTGGTGATCATGGACGCCAAGGCGCTGCTCAAATCGACCAACATGCCGATCAAGGAGATCTCCATCTCGCTGAGCTTCCCGAACGTGTCGTTCTTCGGCAAGTATTTCAAACGCTACGTGGGCATGAGCCCGCAGCAGTACCGCAACAGCTAAACCGAAATGCTGTGCAGGCAATCTTTCAGTCCCCGCTTTATAAAAGCGGGGATTTCTTTTTGTATCCTTTCGCGAGGGGGGCATCGCTCCGTGGCGGAGGCGGCCCGTGCCGAGGCTGACCTGAATACGCTCGCGGCAATGGCAGGAGATCACGGAAGCTCGCAAGGTCAAGGGGGAGCATCGACCGGATCGGCCGGTGGCGCGATCGCTGCGATGAAAAGGATACCCGCATTCACGAACTCGAACTGAAGTTGACGTCTTACAAGATCCACCTTTGCAACCGCCGCGGCTGTGCCGATCGGAAACCACAGTTGGGGTTCTGAGGCTATGCAAAAAAAACGCGCGATGCCTTTACGCACCGATTGGTCGTGCCAAGAAAATCATGCTTCTTCGCAAGTACGAAAACAGATTTTAGCATGACCTATTTTACTATCGAGGAGCTTTGCGCGTCGTCCGTGGCACGGGCGCGCAGCATCGACAACCGGCCGTCGGCCGCGATTACGGGCAAATTGCAGACCCTGATCGAGCAGCTGCTCGACCCGATCCGCACGGCGTGGGGCGCACCGGTCACGGTCAACAGCGGCTACCGCTGCCCGGCGCTGAACACGGCAGTGGGCGGTGTCTCGACCTCCCAGCACCTGCGCGGCGAGGCGGCGGATATTACGGTCGGAACACCGACTGAGAACAAGCGGCTGTTCGACAAGATTACAGAAATGCAGGCCGCCGGAAAGATTGCTTTCGACCAGCTCATCGACGAGTCGGACTACCGGTGGATACACCTCTCCTTCCGGGCCGGGACGAACCGAAACCAAATCCTACACCTCAAATGAAACGGATACTCTTTTATGGTACAATCGCAGTCTGTCTGCTGTCGGCCGGCTGCGCGACCTCGAAGCGGGTGCACGACACGCTGCAAACCACAACCGTGGCCACCGAGCAGACCGACCTGCGTGCGGAATCCCGCGAGACCGCTTCGGCGGTTTCGCACACCGAAACCGAATCCGCTACTGCCGAGTCCGACGATCTCCGCCGGATCGAGCTGGAGTTCGACACGACCCAGCCCGCCGATTCGGCCACCGGCCTGCCGCCCGTCCGGCGGGTCACGATCACCGACCGCAGCCGACACCGCAATACCGACACTCGCCAGCAGATCTCCGACACGCTCACAAAACAGACTGAGATAACATTGCAAGACAGCACCCGTCGGGAATCTCAAGCGGAAACAACCGCCGTGCTGGAAACCGAAAAGAAATCCCGCCCCAGTTGCCTCCCATGGCTGTCGGTCGGGATTGCCCTCGCCGCCCTCGGCTGGGCGGCATGGAAGAAGTGGAGGAGGTAAAATATTCCCTCTTTTATTCCCTTCAAAAACCAAAAAGGCTGCCGATCAAACGATTGGCAGCCTTTGCTATGCCTCAAGTCGCCCTCGGCTGGGCGGCGTGGAAAAAGCGGGGACGATAAAAAAGCAGCCCCCCCCTGAACAGTCCCCCGGAAAGCCTCCCCCAGGAAACCCCCTCCGGACAGTCTTCTGCAAAAAGAAAAGGCTGCCAATCAAACGATTAGCAGCCTTTTCTGTGCCCAGGACAGGAATCGAACCTGCACGCCTTGCGGCACACGCACCTGAAACGTGCGCGTCTACCTATTCCGCCACCTGGGCAAATATATTGAGGTTATGAACGGTGCACCCTTTCGAATGCAGAGCAAAAGTAGGGCATTTTACCTAATCCTGCAAATTTTTCGATGAAAATTATCCGAAAAAATCTCGTTGCAGCGCACAATTCACTGATGATCAATTGCTAAAAAATTTCCATCAACTCCCGCAGGCTCCGCACCTCGTGCAGCGGATGCTGGTCGTGCTCCGTCCCCGACGGGTTCACGAACACCGACGGCATCCCCACCGTCGAAGAGCCGTAAATGTCCGTGTAGACATCGTCCCCCACCATAATGCACTCCGAAGGTGTCACCTCCGCCTTGCGCATCGCGTACTCGAAGATCCCCGGGTTCGGCTTGCCGATCCCCGCGAACTCCGACGTGGTGATCCGCTGGAAGAACTTCTTCAACCCGCTGTACTCCACCTTGTGAAACTGGACCTCATTGAAACCGTTGGTGATCAGCGACATCGGATAGCCCTTGCCGTACAGGTACTCCAGCACCTCCAGCGAGTGCGGCATCAGGGCGTTGAACGTCGGCGAGATGCGCAGATACTCGTTGCTCATATCCATCGCCAGCCGTTCGTCCCGGACCCCCGCCGACTCCAGCAGCCGCACGAAACGCTGGTTGCGCAGCGTCTCCCGTGTCACGATTCCGTCCCGGTACTCCGCCCACAGCTTCTGGTTGATCTCACGGAACATATTATAATAGGTAT
>CAZAPI010000099.1:0-6038 GCA_964486945.1 uncultured Rikenella sp.
CTTCTGGATCGGATTTTACCGCGTTGTGGGCCGGGAGCTGGTGTTGGGCCCCTTTCAGGGAACGCTAGCCTGCACCCGGATCGGATTCGGCAACGGAGTTTGCGGCACCGCGTGGAAAGAGGGAAAGAGCCAGCTGGTACCGGACGTAGAGCTGTTTCCCGGGCATATCGCCTGCAATTCGGCTTCGAGATCCGAGGTGGTTATCCCGATTTTCGATGATGAGGGTAACGTAAGTGGCGTATTGGACATAGACAGCGACAAACCGGACGACTTTTCGGCGGTAGATGTGGAATATCTGGAAAGATTGGTCCGGACGATCGGCAAAAGAATATTCTGAGATGAAAATAATTATTCCGATATTAACCATACTCTTAATCGGTTGCGGTCAAACACCTAAATCGAAAGATAAGATCATATATGTTTCCATTGCCCCGCTGAAATATGTGGTTGAACAAATCGCAGACTCAGGAACCCGGGTCGAAGTGCTGGTTCCCGAAACGACATCCCCGGAGAGCTATGCACCGACCGTCCAGCAGATCAAGGCTCTGTCGGATGCGCAAATTTACATATCGACCGGATTAATCGATTTCGAACAGGCTCTCGAAAAAAAGATCGAGGATATTGCCCCGGACATACACAGGCTGAACCTATCGGAAAATGTCGACGTACTGGAGGGTGAATGCAGTCACGGAATTGCCGGATACGACCACGGCATCGACCCCCATATCTGGCTGTCACCCAAAATCGTCAGCGAAATGGGATACCGGATCGCAGAACTTTTGGGAAAATTAAGTCCCGACTCTGCCCCAATATATAACGGCCGCGCGGACCGGTTTGCACAGCGGGTCGATTCGCTGGACCGATATATCCGACAGGCCGTCGGAAACGCGAAACGCAACGGCTTCGCCATCGGCCACACCTCGCTTACCTACTTCGCAAACGACTACGGACTGGATCAGATCGCCATTGAAGCCGACGGCAAGGAACCCAGCGTGAAAGCGATGAAACGGCTGGTGGACTCCCTGCAAAGAATGGGCGTGAAAGCCGTCCTGTTCCAGCGGCAGACCAGCGATGCGGCGGCCCGGACGATCGCCCGCGAGCTGCCGGGAGGAAGGGCCGTGGAGTTCGATCCGCTGGCACCCGACTGGATGGACAATATGTACCTGCTGGCTGATAGCCTGCGTATAATCCTGAACGACTGACCCATGGAACTGATCCGGATTAAAGACCTCGCCATAGGCTATGCCGGCGAACCACCGATCGTCAGCGGGATAAACCTTACCATCGGCGAATGGGATTATATCGGCGTGATCGGTCCGAACGGCGGCGGCAAGACCACGTTTATCCGAACCCTGACGGGCGCCTTGCCGCCATTGGCGGGGAACGTCGAATATACAAAAGGGCTGCGGACGGGCTACCTGCCCCAAATCAAAAGTATCGACAAATCGTTCCCGATATCGGTAACGGATGTGGTAATGTCGGGACTGGCTGACCGCAAAGGAGTCTTCGGACGATACGACAAAAAGGACAAGGCCCGCGCCATAGAGTTGCTGCATGACATCGGAATCGGGAAACTGGCCGAACGTACGATCGGCGGCCTTTCGGGAGGCGAATTGCAGCGAGTGCTGCTCTGCCGGGCTTTGATCTCCGACCCCAAACTGCTGATACTGGACGAGCCGACCACGTTCGTAGACAACAAATTCGAAAAAGAGTTGTACGAACTGCTGGCCGAACTGAACCGACGCATGGCCATCGTAATGGTCTCGCACGACCTGGGCACCATTAGCCGGCATGTCAAAAGCATCGTCTGCATCAACCGCTGCTTCCACTACCATCCCTCGAACGTGATCACCCCGGGGCAATTGCAGGAATACGACTGCCCGATACAGTTGATCTCGCACGGACCGGTGCCGCACACAGTGCTTTCGCAGCACCGCGGCTGCGCCTGCTGTTCGCACGACCAAACTAAGACCGAAAAATGATCGAATTCATCCAGGAGATATTCAGCTACCGTTTCTTAGGGAACGCCGCCCTCGCTGCGGTGCTGTCGGGGATCGCCTGCGGCATCGTCGGCACCTATATCGTTTCGCGGCGGCTGGTCTTTATGAGCGGCGGCATTACGCACGCCTCGTTCGGGGGCATCGGGATCGCTTACTACTTGGGAGCCAATCCATTGATCGGGGCTCTTGTCTTCGCCGTCTGCTCGGCGGTGGGGATCGAGGCGTTCAGCCGCAAAGGCCGGATCAGCGAAGATGCCGTAACGGGTGTCCTCTGGTCGTTTGGGATGTCCGTAGGGATCATTTTCGTCTTCCTGACGCCGGGATACGCACCGAATTTGATGAGCTTCCTGTTCGGGAATATCCTGCTGGTGGACAGCGCAAACCTGATCTGGCTATGTGTGCTCGACACTGCTCTGATCCTACTCTTCAGCCTCTGCTACCGGGCTATCGTATACACGGCTTTCGACCGGGAATTCGCGGCTTCCCAAAAGCTGCCTGTCAGGATCATCAGCCACTTGATGATGATCCTGATTGCAGTAACGATTGTACTGAATATCAAAGCCATGGGAATAGTCCTGTTGATGTCGCTGCTGACCATGCCGGTCGTGATCGCCGGGACGCTGACCCGCAATTATAAGCGGATAACGGTCTGGTCGTGCGTCGGGGGAGCCGCAGCTACGCTGATCGGGCTGTATGTCAGTTACGAAAGCAACATTCCGTCGGGAGCCGCGGCGATTGCCGCGCTGGCGGTTGCGTACGGCGCGATAAAGATAAGCCTTTGGCTGACCCGGAAAAGAAAAAGAGCCGGAGCTATTTCACGCGGATGATCGTCAATCCGTCCCGCAGCGGTACGATCACCTGCTCCACCCGCTCGTCGTCCCGCACCATCCGGTTGAATTCCAGCACTCCCTGCGTCTGCCGGTCGTTATGCGCCACCTCCGTTTGAACCACTTTCCCGCTCCAGAGCACATTATCAGCCAGTATAATACTCCCGGAGCGCACCAAACCTCCGTCCAGCAACATCCGGAAATAGGCCGGGTATTCCCGTTTGTCCGCGTCGATAAAGACCATGTCGAACACCAATCCCAATTGCGGCACTACCTCCAAAGCCGGCCCGATATGCTGGACGATCCGCTTCCGCATCCCCGCCTTTTCGATATATTCGGCCGCAAAATCGTACAGTTCGTCGTTCAGCTCGACCGTGTGCAGCCGCGCCTGGGGACGTTGCAATCCCCGCGCCATGGCAATAGCCGAATACCCGGTAAACGTCCCCAATTCGAGCACATATTCCGGATCGACCATCGCCGTGAACATCTCCAGCATACGCCCCTGCAAGTGCCCGGAAAGCATCCTCGGCTGCACGACGCGCAGGTGCGTCTGCCGATCCAACTCCGTGAGCACCGGATCTTCCGGCGATATATGGTCGAGAATGTAACGCTCCAGGTCAGTAGTCATAACTATTGGTATATCAAGGTATATTGATTTTCTTCGGAAAAAATTTCCCGGGCCACAGCCTGCAACTCCTCGCTCGAGATCGCTCCGATTTTCGCCGCAATCTCGGCCGTGCTGTCGAATGCGTTATAGACCAGCACGCTTTTGGCAATGCCCAGCATCAGGTTCTCCGTATTTTCGGACGAAATGGCCAGCTGCCCGATAAACTGCTTTTTCGCCCGGGCCAGCTGCACCGGGGTCAGTTTCGTTTCCCGCAATTTCCGCAGTTCAGCCCGCACCAACTCCATCGACCGGTCGAGTTTATCCTTATCGCAGCCCAGATAGATCGTATATACCCCGCTGTCGCTGTACGGCACATACCCAGCCTCCACGTTATAGGTCAGCGCATGTTTCTCCCGCAGCTGCATATTGAGCCGCGACACCGACGACGGCCCTCCCAGCACATTGATCAGGAATGCCAGCAACACCCTCTTCTCATCGTTCAGGCCATAACCATAACCACCTATTACACAGTGGGTTTGATAAGTATTCTTATGCCTTGTTATCTCAAATACAGGCTGCCGGGCCGGCGCTTTCCGCGCGAAAGCGCCGTCACTCTCCCGGAACGACAAATGCCCCAGATATTTTTCGCACACTTCCCGAAAACGCTTGTGCGACATTTGGACCGAAGCGGAAAAAACGACCTGTCCGGGCCGGTAATTCCCCCGCACGTAATCCGCCAACTGTTCCCTCGTAACCCGTTTCAGATTGCGCTTGCTGCCCAAAATATTCCGCCCCAGCGGCGACCCGGCAAATAACAGCTCCTCAAACTCATCGAAGATCAACTCCGCTGGAGAATCTTTGTAAGAATTGATCTCGTCGATAATCACCTCCCGCTCCTTATCCAGCTCCCTGGAATCGAAGCGTGAATTAAAAGCCATATCGGCCAGCAAATCAACTCCTTTGGAGAATTCGGAACGGAGCAAAGCGGCATGAATAACCGTCTCTTCCTTAGCGGTGAAAGCATTGAGCTCGCCGCCAGAATTTTCCAGCAGACTGTTCACCTGATACGCCGACCGCCGCCCCGTCCCTTTGAACATCAGATGCTCCACCAGATGGGCCACACCGTGCTGCTCCGCCGCCTCATCCCGGGTACCGGCACCGATGGTCAGGGCGATATGGGCCACCGAACCGGCCCGACCTCCCCGCAGCCGACGGTGCACACAACGGATACCGTTGGAAAGGGTAAATATTTCGAACTCTGCCTCTGCCATAAATCCTAACCGATAACCTCTTTCAGGTAATGAGCCGTATAGCTTTCCGTTTTAGCCGAAGCCGCCGCCAACTGCCGGGGAGTACCCGCAAAGACCAGATTCCCGCCCTTTTGCCCCCCGTCCGGCCCCAGGTCGATGACCCAGTCGGCGCATTTGACCACATCCATATTATGCTCCACCACCACGATAGAATGCCCTTTCTGAAGCAACGCTTCAAATGACCGCAATAACTTTTTGATATCATGGAAATGAAGTCCGGTCGTAGGTTCGTCGAAGATAAACAACAACGGCTGCGCGCTGTTCTCCTTGAGCAGGAACGATGCGAGTTTGACCCGCTGGCTTTCACCGCCCGAAAGCGTGGACGACGACTGACCCAGCTTGACATACCCAAGCCCCACGTCCTGCAACGGTTTGAGTTTCTCGATAATACGCAGGTTGATCTTATCCTGCCCGGCATATTCCCCGAAAAAGTCGATCGCCTCATCGATGCTCATCTCCAGCACATCGTAAATAGACTTGTCGTGATACTTCACCTGCATCACCTCGTCCCGGAACCGTTTCCCGTTGCACGCCTCGCAAACCAGCTCCACATCGGCCATAAACTGCATCTCGACCCGAATCACCCCCTCGCCTTTGCACTCCTCGCATCGTCCTCCGGCGATATTGAACGAAAAGCTCGCCGAATCGAATCTATATTGTTTCGCAAGTTGCTGTTCTGCAAATAGTTTACGAATCTCATCGTAAGCTTTGATATAAGTCACCGGATTCGACCGCGAAGAGCGCCCGATCGGATTCTGGTCGATCATTTCAACCCCTTTAATCCGCGAAATATCCCCTTCCAAACTGTCGAAATCCCCAGGCCGGTCGCCCGTTTCGGTCAATTCCCGCCGCAACGCCGGGTAAAGGACATTCTTCACCAGCGAAGATTTCCCGCTTCCGCTCACGCCGGTGATGCAGGTCATCACCCCCAGCGGAATCTTCACATCTATGTTCTTCAAATTATGTTCCCGCGCCCCCTTGATCTCGATATAACTCCCCGATTTGCGCGCATGCGCCGGCATTTCAATCTCCTCGCGTCCAGTCATATAACGTACCGTCAGGCTTGCGTTATCCCTCTTTTTCGCAGCGTCTTCCATAGCAGCAAACGGCCCCTGAAACACCACCTCGCCCCCCAAATACCCCGCCTTCGGGCCGATGTCGATCACCTCGTCCGCCGCCCTGATAATCTCGGCATCATGCTCCACCACAATCACCGTATTACCCAGATCGCGCAACTGCTTCAGAACGCCGATCAATTTGTCCGCATCCCGCGGATGCAGGCCGATACTCGGCT
>CAZAPI010000100.1:0-6000 GCA_964486945.1 uncultured Rikenella sp.
CCTACACGATGATCGAGATCCCGCTGATCGACTACTTGTTCGGGGAACGCGAGGAGCTGGTGAAGCGGCTGGTGTAGATATTTCTGCTGGGCTAAAATGTCGGCGAAACGCAGTGTCGCAAGTCCCGCCGGGGCAGCCGTTGGCTGTTTTGTCGGGGTTTGTGCAGCCCTATTAAACGGACGCCGCCCGCGCTGGGCAGTTCCGTATGGTTAGGGTAGAGGCTGTTATTTTGGAGTGCCCGAAGGTGCTGTCTGCTTGCTTAAAGGGCAATTCTGCTTCGTTTGGCTTTTGCCAAACGAAGCGAATTGCCGCGCGGGCGCCGAAATAATAACAGTACGGTTGTAATGACACGTTTCTAGAGCCTGCGCGGGCAAGACCTTTAGGTTGCAGCCCTGCGCCGGGGGAGGCTCCGGGCCGACATAGGGAGATCATATCACAAAATCGTAGGGTTATTTGCAGGTAGGCGGACGCCCGGGAGTGTTTGCAATCAGGACGCTTGCGACCTTATTGCGGGCCTCCCGTGGGGAGGCGTCCGGCTCGCACGGTTCGCGGTGCTCGCCGCCGGAACGGGGAGTTACAGCCCGGTTGGAGTGTCCAGCGGTACCGGCTCGGTTCGGCCCGCACGGCTCGCCGCAGAAACGGATTCTCTTTATTCACTAACGAGAACGGTTTCCTTCAAACCAAAGAAAGAGGCGTAAATAAATCGATCGAATACTTAACAGATACTTTTTGCTATGAACCTGCGTCACCTGTTCCGCCGACCGGCTCCCGCCGACCGGCCCTATTACGAGCTGTTGAAACGCATTTTCGGCATCGTACCGGAAAACGTGGAACTGTATAAACTGGCTTTGGTCCACCGTTCCGCCTCCGTCACCATCGGCGGCGGACGAGCGGTCAATAACGAGCGGCTGGAATTCTTGGGCGATGCGGTGATCGAGGCGGTGGTCTCCGAACTGCTTTTTATCGAATACCCCGATGCCAACGAAGGCTTCCTGAGCAAGCTGCGCTCCCGGATGGTGAGCCGGGAGACGCTGAACCGGGTGGCCCTCGACCTGGGACTGGACGCGATGATCGTGGCCCATCCGTCGAGCCTCGTGGCGAGCCGGAACAATATCTACGGCGACGCGTTCGAGGCGTTGGTAGGGGCCTTGTATCTCGACAAAGGCTATGAAACGGCCAACCGGGTGCTGATCGACGGGATATTCTCGGAATACATCGATATCGAAGCGCTGGAGCAGACCGAAAAGGATTTTAAGAGCCGGGTGATCGAGTGGGGGCAGAAACACCATCGGCCGGTCGAGTTCCGCAGCAGCGAATGCGCCGACCATGTGGAGCTGGCACCCCATTTCGAGACGGAATTGCTGATCGGGGGCATGCGTATGGGTTACGGCGATGCCCGGTCGAAAAAAGAGGCCGAGCAGATCGCCGCGCACGAAGCCTTCGAACGCCTGAATGCCTTATAGCGGGCGGTTTGCTTCGGCCAAAGCCCGCGCAACTGTGCGGAACGCCTCGCCCGACACCGAATCGCGCGTGGCGATGGGTCGTCCCGAATCGCCCCCCTCCGCGATCGCCTGCACCAGCGGGACGGAGCCGAGGAACGGAACTCCCTGTTCCCGCGCCAGCCGAGCCACACCGCCATGTTCCGCCCCCGCCGGACCGAAAATGTAGTACTTGTTGTCCGGCAGTTCCGCCGGGGTGAACCACGCCATATTCTCCACGATCCCCCGGATCGGCACCTGCACATTTTCGTTCCGGAACATCGCGATCCCCCGCACCACATCCAATAGCGCCACTTCCTGCGGCGTGCTCACGATCACTGCCCCCGACAGCTTCAGTTCGCTCACGATCGTCAGGTGCAGGTCGCCCGTTCCGGGCGGCAGGTCGATCAGCAGGTAATCCAGTTCGCCCCACGCCGTCTGGTGCAGCAACTGCCGCAGCGCATTGGTCGCCATCGGTCCCCGCCAGACCAGCGCATCCTCTTTCGAGATGAAAAAACCGATCGACATCACTTTCACCCCGTACGCCTCCGCCGGCATGATATATTCCAGGTCGGAACCATCTTCCGCCACTTCTGCCACCGGCTTATAATCCTCGATCCCGAACATCTTCGGCATCGACGGCCCGTAAATATCCGCGTCCAGGACTCCCACCCGGAACCCCTCGGCCGCCAGCGCCACCGCGAGGTTGGCCGTCACTGTGCTTTTGCCCACGCCGCCCTTGCCCGACGCCACCGCGATCACCTGCCCGATCTCGTTCAATTGGCTCTTCTCGCGCATGGTCTGCTGCTTCGCCGCCTTGGAGTCTTTCGGCAGCGGCTCGGCCACCACGATGGTCGCCGCTATCCCCGTAGCCTGGAGCAAAACAGCCTCCGCCGCCCGGCGCACCGAATTCGCCATCGGGTCCCGCGGCTTGGTCAGTTTCAGCGTAAAACGCACTGCGCCCGTCGTGTCGTCGATCTGGAGGTTCTCCACCATTCCCAGCGACACGATATCCTTGTCCTGCTCCGGATGCTTCACCCCTTTGAGCAGGTCCAGTATCTCTTTTTTGGTCATATTCATCTTTATATTTAAACTCGTAATCAGCACGGAGGCGGTGTTGCCGCGGGCACTCCGTCGGGGTTGTAATTAACCCGTTTGCAGCCCTCTGCCGGGGGTGGCTCCGGGTTGATAAAGGGAGGTTATGGCAATGTTCCCCGGATCAACTCTTCCAATCGCTCCAAAGCCCCCTCCTGCGGTATGTTCCGCTCCACCACATCCTTGCCCCGGTAGAGGGTCACCAGTCCGTTTCCGGAGCCGACATAGCCGAAATCGGCGTCCGCCATCTCGCCCGGGCCGTTCACGATGCAGCCCATCACGGCAATTTTCAGGCCCGGATAATCTCCGAACCGCTCTTTCACCGCTTTTGCGACGCTTTGCAGCTCGAACAGCGTCCGGCCACAGCCCGGACACGAGATGATCTCCGTCTTCGAGATCCGTGCCCGCGCTGCCTGTAAGATCGAAAAAGACAAAGAGGTCAGGTTGAAATCCGGCGTCGCATCCCGCTCCGTCTCAATCAGGTTGCCGCAGGCATCCTCGTCATAAACCTGTTCAAAGACTTCGTTCACGATCCATATTCCGTCTCCGAAGCCGTCGATCAGCAGGGCCCCGAAATCCGCCGCTGCATAGAGTTGCAATCGCTCCAACGATTTCTCTCCGTAACAGCGGCTCATAATCACCGGGTTGCGCAGGCCGTGCCGCATCAGCTGCACGAAACAGGCCCGTATCTCCCCCACCCAGTGCGTATTTTCCGACACCAGCACCAATATCCGCTCCGGATGCCCTTCCAGCCACTCCAGGAATTCATAGGTCAGATGCTCCAGCGTGCAGGCGATCCATCCCTGTCCGTTGTCGCGGCCCGACATCGCCCGCTGCGGTGTCGTCAGTATGAAATCGTCCGGCGAAAGGTCCGCCCCCGACTCGCGGTCGCCGACGACTGCCGGAACCGCCCCGCCTCCGATCGTTAGTCCACGATACTGCACTGCCGCAGTCGCCCGCCGCGCGTAATTATACGGGTCGTAAGGCACCGGTTCGTCGTCCACCGGAATGTAGTTGTGTATCTCCCGCCCTTTGAAGTAGTCGGTCAGTATCCGGGCCGGCAAGATCTCGTTTTCGGGCGGCTCGGTCAGCGACACGCGGATGGTATCCCCTATGCCGTCGGCCAAAAGGGCCCCGATCCCCACTGCCGAGCGTATCCGGCCGTCCTCCCCCTCGCCTGCTTCCGTGACGCCCAGGTGCAGCGGGTAACGCATTCCCTCCTCGTCCATCCGCACCACCAGCTTGCGGTATGCCTCGACCATCACCCGCGTGTTGCTCGACTTCATCGAGATCACCACCCGGTCGTAGCCCTCGGCCCGGCAGACGCGCAGGAATTCCATCGCCGACTCGACCATTCCGTCAGTGGTGTCGCCGTAGCGCGACATGATCCGGTCCGACAGCGAGCCGTGGTTTACCCCGATGCGGATCACCGTGTTGTAGTATTTGCATACCTCGATCAAGGCCGTCAGCTGCACCCGCAGCCGCTCCAGTTCGGCGGCGTACTCCTCGTCGGTGTAAGCCAGCTTCTGGAAAGTGGCCCGTTTGTCGATGAAATTTCCCGGATTGATCCGCACTTTGCTCACATACTGCGCCGCGATCAAAGCGACCTGCGGATTGAAATGGATGTCCGCCACCAACGGCACGTAGCACTCCTGTTCCTCGATCCGTCGCCGGATGGTCAGCAGCCGCTCGGCCTCCGTCCGTCCCGGCGCGGTAAGCCGCACCATCTCGGCCCCCGCCGCTGCGATCCGCATCACCTGTCGCGCCGAAGCCTCGACGTCGGCCGTATTGGCGGTGGTCATGGACTGGACCACAATCGGCGCGCCGCCGCCGAGTACCAGATGGCTGCCGATCCGGATCGGGTTGCTCCACCGGCGGGTATAGCTGAACAGGTTGGGACAGTAACGTTTCATAGCGCGGCGCGTGAGGGTATGAGATATTCTCACAAATTTAAGAAAAGTCTTTTATTTGTGCCGCAGAAAAGTATAACTGTCGGGAGATTTTATGATCTGTTTCCGAACACCCGCCGCGCCAGTTCGTCCACCCGGTTGACATAGATGATCTCGATCCCTTTCGGTGCATTGTACAGCGCCTTGCGCGCATAGCCCGACACTACTATCGTCTTGAACCCCAGCCGTGCCGCTTCCGACACCCGTTGGTCCGTCTTCGCCGCCGGCCGCACCTCTCCGGACAAGCCCACTTCGCCTGCAAAGCAGATGTCTGCGTCCAGCGCAATGTCCAGCCCCGAGGAGATGATCGCCGCAATGATGGCCAAATCCAGTCCCGTGTCCGCCACCCGGAATCCCCCCGCTAAGTTCAGGAAGACATCCTTTGTCCCAAGCTTGAACCCCAACCGCTTTTCGAGTACCGCCAGCAGCATGTTGAGCCGCTTGTAGTCCACCCCTGTCGCTGCCCGCTGCGGCGTGCCGTAGGCCGATGTGCTCACCAGCGCCTGCGTCTCGATCAGGAACGGCCGCACCCCCTCGATCGTCGCCCCGATGGCGATGCCGCTCAGCGGTTCGTCGTAGTGCGACACCAGTATCTCCGACGGATTGTCTACCTCGTGCAGCCCATCGTTGAGCATCTCGAAAACTCCGATCTCGTTCGTGGCCCCGAAACGGTTCTTGATGCTCCGCAGGATGCGGTAGGCGTTGTTGCTGTCGCCCTCGAACTGGAACACCACGTCCACGATATGTTCCAGTATCTTCGGCCCTGCGATGGAACCCTCCTTGGTGATGTGGCCGATCATCAGCACCGGCACTTTGGTCTCCTTGGCGTATTTGAGCAGCATCGCCGCGCATTCGCGCACCTGGCTGACGCTCCCGGGAGAGGACTCGACCCGCTCCGAGTACAGGGTCTGGATCGAGTCGATCACCACCAGCTGCGGCGTGGTTTCGGTCAGTTGCGTAATGATGTTTTCGAGCGAGGTTTCGCTCAGGATCATGCACTGTTCGTTCAGGACTCCTAATCGGTCGGCCCGCATTTTGATCTGCTCCGGGCTCTCTTCGCCCGAAACGTAGAGTATGGATGTGTCGGCCATCCGCACGGCGATCTGCAATGCCAAAGTGGACTTTCCGATCCCCGGTTCGCCGCCCAGCAGCACGAGCGACCCCGGCACGAGACCTCCGCCCAATACCCGGTTAACCTCCTGATTCAGCAGGTCGATGCGCTGGAAGGCGCTGCGTTCGACTTTATGGACGGGAATGGGCCTGTTGCGTTCGCCGGATGCGGCCGAAGCGCTGAACAAATTATTGGTGGTTAGCGGGCTGCTTTTTGCGGCCACGAGCTCTTCGGTATAGGTGTTCCATTCGCCGCAGGCGGGGCATTTGCCGACCCACTTGGGGGATTCGTTGCCGCAGGCGGTACAGAAGTAGCTTTTCTTGAGTTTGGCCATAGTCTTTCCGTAATTGTTCGATTTATTTGTACT
>CAZAPI010000101.1:0-5943 GCA_964486945.1 uncultured Rikenella sp.
TCGACCGCTTTACAATATCTTCAGAACGATAGTCCGGCAGCCCTTATCCGGACAAACCGGAAAAGGGCGGCTCGAAAAAAATTATTCAGCCGCCGGAGCAGCAGCCTCAGCCGTTACCGACACTGCCACCTCTGCCTTGATATCCTTGTAGATCTTGACGATAGCTTTGTACTCGCCGATCTCTTTGATCGCATCGACCTTCACATTGCGCTTGTCGATCGAGAAGCCCTTGGCCTCGATAGCGTCGGCCACCTGAGCCGAAGTCACCGAACCGAAGATCTTGCCGCCCTCGGCAGCCTTGGCGACGATAGACACGGCTACGCCGTTCAGTTTGTCGGCCACAGCCTGTGCATCGGCTACCATCTTGGCCTCTTTGTGCGCCTGCTGCTTGATCTTCTCTGCCAGCACTTTCTTGGCCGAAGCCGTAGCGGCGGTGGCATACCCCTGCGGGATGAGGTAGTTGTTGGCATACCCCGGACGCACATTTACGATCTGGTCCTTATTGCCGAGGTTATCGACATCTTGTTTCAGGATGATTTCCATAGTGTTCTTCTTCTCCTCGGTTATGAATTATTTCAAAAGGTCGGTTACGAACGGCAGGATGGCCAGGTGACGCGCCCGTTTAACGGCAGTAGCCACTTTCTTCTGGAATTTCTGCGACGTTCCGGTCAGACGGCGGGGCAGGATCTTACCCTGTTCGTTCAGGAATTTCTTGAGGAATTCCGCGTCTTTGTAATCGACGTATTTGATGCCCGCTTTTTTGAAGCGGCAGTATTTTTTCTTCTTAACCTCTACGGATACCGGATTGAGGTAACGGATTTCTGATTGCGGTGCTGCCATGATTACTCCTGAGTTTTAGCTGCGTTAAGGTTTCTGCGTTTTTCTGCGTATTCGGCCGCGTACTTGTCCTGTTTGAAAGTCAGGAAGCGGATCACGCGTTCGTCGCGACGGTACTGGGTTTCGAGGGTGCCGATCAGGTCGCCTTCGCCTTCGAACTCGATCAGGGTGTAGAAGCCTGTGGTCTTCTTCTGGATCGGATAGGCAAGCTTACGCAAACCCCACTCTTCGGTGTAGTTCACTTTGCCGCCGTTCTCGGTAATGACACCCTGGAATTTGCCGACCAGTTCTTTCAGCTGCACGTCCGAAAGAACAGGGGTTGCAATGAAAACGGTTTCGTAACGGTTCATAAAGTTGTCCGTAAAATGAATAAATGATTGGTTGTTGGTTGTTTACGAAATCCCCGAGGGGTATTTCAGCCCACAAAGGTATAGCTTTTTCCCGGATATGCAAACTCGCCCTTATTTTCCCTGTGGCACGCTTGTTGTTCATTCCCGAATTCCTGTTCAACCCCCATGTTACCTAAAACGATATTTCATAAAGTCCGTTGTATAACGCAAACCGGTTAAACACGAAACATTTAGACTTATTTATGGATTATATTTGTGTCCCTTGCGACGGGAAACTATACTTTAATTTATAATCGTTATCAATTTATGTCGGAGTTACCAAAAATGATGGAAAACGACACCGGGCAATCCGCCTCGCTGTGGCAGTATGTGACCCATACCGACCACGGCGCGGAGTGGGTGGAGCTATCCGAAAACTTGATCGGACTGGTGGAAAACGGAGTCAAGACGATCCAGTATGCCCACGCCAGATATACGATCAGGGCCGGCGAGGTCTTTTTCCTGGCCCCGGGCAAACATTACATCCAGAACATTCCCGCAGCGGACGGCCCTTACAAGGAGACCTGCGTAGCGTTCGACAACCGGATGATGGCCGACGCGCTGTCCACCCTCGTGTCGCTCTACGGCATGGAGATCCGTCACCCGCAGGGGGGGCGGCCCGACCCGACGCTGGCGCATGTCAGCGCGAGGGTATGGCCCGAGGTGCAGCTCTTTTTCGATTCGCTGGTGCCATACATGGACACGGACTACCTGAACCTGCACCCGCAGCTGATGCGGCTCAAACTGGCCGAATTCGGCTATATGGTGATCGTCCACAAGGAGTACGGCCTGCAACATAAGCTGCTTCAGTGCATCGACAGGCTCAGCGACCCGTTCGAGAGCATCATCCGCAACTCGGTGTTCGAAAACCTGACCATCGAGGAGCTGGCCCTGCGGACCAACAAGAGCCTGACTTCGTTCAAGAACGATTTCCAGCGCGTTTTCGGCGACACGCCCCACCGGTGGATCGTCAAGCAAAGACTGCTTCACGCACGGCTTCTGGTGGTTTCGACCAACAAGGCCATATCGCAGATCGGCTACGAATGTCGGTTCGACAATATTTCGCACTTCATCAAACTCTTCAAACGCGAATTCGGCTCCACGCCGCTCTCGCTCAGGCAGGAGCAACGCCAATAGCTTTTGTTGCGAGGGGCGGACCGCTTTTCTCCTGATTGCTGAGAGTCACACAGAAAGGGCTTTCTGGGAATATATTCCGGAAAGCCCTTTCTGTCATACTCCGTCCGAGGTACAAAATTCCCCGGTGCCTGCCGCTTTTCTTGTCTCATGGGAAAGTGGATAACAGGCGCCGGGGAAAATCTTAGGCCGGTTATTGTCTCTTGCCTCTCTGGATATGCTTTGGCATCACGGTAATACCCAATCGGAGCGACAAGGCCCTCGTCCCAATAGTAATATTCGCCGGGATTCAGTTTGATATTTGTTCTGAACCGAGCGTACTCCATGATCTTTTCCCGCAGTGTTGCAAATTTTGCAGGAGGGATGGTATTTCCAGGAGCTCCATTTGAAAAAGCAAATGCGACATCGACCGGCTTGACAGAAGCATTCGAAACTATATCGAATGACAATATAACATCCTTATACTTCTCCAACTCTTCCGCAGTGAAAGTTTCCTCAAACGCCCGCTTTATAACCGACCGGTCTATCAATGCTGCACCCGCACTTTCCCGAGGAGCATAGACACTGTATTTTTTAATATTTGTGAGCGCAATAAAGTCTGCATTAGTGCCACACCTGAATGTTGGATCATCATTGATTTTGAAGAGCGCTCCGTCTTTGTAGTAATCCTGAGCGGCAGCGGTAAGAACCGCCAACGTAGCCGCAAGAAAAGCGATCAATGTTTTCATGATTTCTCAAAGTTTAGTTTTTATAATCCGGGAAGTGCCTTAAACTCCCGATTCGGATCGCCGGCCGGATACTGAGTGCAATAGTCCCCATATCTCTGGTACAAAGTATTCGGATCTTCTCTGCTGATCCCATGTGTAAAGTCTCCGCTCATCCGCTTGACATCCATACCAAATTTATTGCGAGTATCATTATCCACACTTGAAGCCATCGGACTCAGAATATTGAAAACCAGACCGTGATTTCCATCGAACATATTGATAATGATTGTACCATACACTCTGGCTTCAAATTCCATGCAGCGTTGATTCGGATTGTCGTAAAGACCGAATTGGTAAGCGTGGAATGTCTCCTCGATAATCGCATTTCTGGGGCCATAAATATTCGTAGTCTCCATTTTGAGGGTAAGGGTATTCTCGCTTCTGTTATACACACCTTGCGAGCTTTCATGGTTGGGGATCGTGCCTGATGCCAGTCTGATCTTACCTATTGACATAAGTTCCGTCAAGACCTTATTACTCATTCCCAATTGAGACAAACGGGTGAGATAACTATTAATCTCCGCGATTTCGGATGGGGCCAATCCTTGTGCATCGAACATCGTCGAGACAGAAGGTGTATTGCCGGGATCACCACTTCCAGCACCAGTACCTCCCCCTCCTCCGCTACCGGAACCTCCACCATCGTTATAGTCCGGCGTTGTGTCTCCTCCGGTGCCACCGCTGTGGTCGGGCCAGTCATCCTTGCCGCAAATACAATATTTGTAACCGCAAACCGGACAACGGGGATGTTCTGCACAGACTGTCACGGCATCGGCACACAAAGGATCTTCTTCCGTACCAATCCCGAACGCAGCACGGGTGTCTGCCTGAAAGGTAAGTTCGCTGGTGGTTAGGAGGGCGGCCTGACTGACGCTATCACTATTTTCCGGCGTAATTCTCGGGAAATAGTCGTGGCGCGTTCGCCGTCCGTTTTCGTAATTGTCGATCCCGACTAACCGACCTGTCAGGGTGTGGTAAACCACAAATCCGGAAAAACTGCCTTTGGAGCCCGCATACTGGAAATCTCAGGCCACGTTCCTGTGCCGGGCGTAGTATTCCGGCGTGGGCACGATCGACGCGATGTAGCAGAAGGCTTTGTAATCGCTCGTGTCCCGCCATTTCTTGACTACTAACTTCTGGGTAATGTCCACCGTCTGCCGCAAGGTATCCCCCTCCGGGGTGATCTTGTTGAATACGGCTACGAAAATGAACTTCGGGTCGATCGGGACGTCGGTGCCGTCCATCTCTCGGTTAGCACCGATGCGGGCCTTGTCCCATAATGGCGTGAAGTCGCCAGGCAACATCCCGACAGGACGGTCGCCAGTGGCTTTGGTCATATAGGAGACCATCTCCGAGAACTGATACTCGAAAAAGTCCCGGGCTTCGCCCATCGTCAGGGGCGGCTCGACGGCGTTGGGGCCCGAGGCCCGAACCGGTCGTGCCGGCAGGCCCGGAACACGACTCCGGCTAATGGACGCCGACAGAGTGTAGGTTAGTAGTCTTCGTCTCATACTGTGGTAAGTTTAGGTAAATATTTCGTGAGACAAGAAAGAATGGAGAAACAATAGAAAATACACAATAAATATACGAAAAATAATTCGGCATAACCTGCCTCTCTCCCCCTAAAAACCATCCGAATAACAGAGAAACTCTGCAATCCGAAGAAATCACTAACTTTGCTCACCATGGCAAAGACAATAGAGGGACTCGTGACCAAAAGCACCGGCAGCTGGTACACTGTGCTCGACCCCGATACGGGACGGCAGGCGCGGTGCCGCATTCGGGGCGTTTTCCGGCTGCGCGGCAGCCGGACGACCAATCCGGTGGTCGTAGGCGACCGGGTGCGGGCCGAAATCGGCCAGGACGAAGGCGACAACGTCATCACCGAGATCCTGCCCCGCGCCAACTACATCATCCGGCGCGCCTCGAACCTCTCCAGGGAGTCGCATATCATCGCGGCTAACATCGACACGGCATACCTGGTCGTCACGTTCGACTTTCCGGCCACCAGCACCGAGTTCATCGACCGTTTCCTGGTCACCGCCGAGGCGTACAAGATACCGGCGGTTATCCTGCTGAACAAGATGGACCTGTTTGCGGCCCCGGGCTTCCGGGAGATCATCGACGAGTTCGCCGGCACCTATCGAAATGCCGGGTACGAGGTGCTCGAAATTTCGGCGAAAACCGGAACGGGCATCGACGAGCTGCGGGATCGGATGCGGGGCAAGACCTCGCTCTTTACCGGCAATTCGGGCGTGGGCAAATCGACGCTTATCAATACCATCGAGCCGGGACTCCACCTGAAAACGGGAGCCATATCGGACTATCACCACAAGGGGAAGCACACCACGACCTTTTCGGAGATATTCCCGCTCGCCGGCGGCGGTCTGCTGATCGACACGCCGGGCATCAAGGGCTTCGGACTGGTGGACATCGAGTCGGAGGAGCTGGCGCGCTACTTCCCCGACCTGTTCCGTTACGCGGCCGGGTGCCAATACTATAACTGCACACACACCCACGAGCCCAACTGCGCCGTCATGGATGCGGTGGCCAAAGGGGAGATCCCCGAGTCGCGCTACGTGAGCTATCTGAAAATGCTGGAGGATGACGATAAAAATGGAAAATACCGGAAATAACTATTTCAGGGAGAACGGCATCCCGACCAAGCAACAGCTGCGCGACCTCAACGCCTCGCTGCAACGGGGCGACGTGCGGCCCGTGCAGCGTTCGGCGGCGGGCGAGCTGTCGGGCGAGTTGTCCGACACGCCGGGGATGCTGCAACGCAAAATCGAATACCTGAAAGGTTTCGTATTGCC
>CAZAPI010000102.1:0-5780 GCA_964486945.1 uncultured Rikenella sp.
ATAATCAGCGGTATACCTGCTGAATGTAGCAAATCGTGCACTGACCGGCCCAATGCTACGAATTCCCGGGTGTCGCACTCCTTTTCACGCAGCTGTACCATTGTCGCGCCACCTTGTATGGCTGCGGAAACAATGTCGAGCAAAGACCTGCCGAGTGATAACGACCGGTCGGTCACCAAGTAAAGCTCCAGCGCCTCGTGTCTCAGATTTCCCATTGCTGCACCTCCGCTACTGCTGTCCTGAATTCCGAAATGATCTCCCGCATAATTTTCGATACCGGTTCCACTTCCCGGATCAGCGAAACGATCTGTCCGATCTCCAACTCCCCTTCCGCCAAATCGCCCTCGAAGATGCCCCGTTTCGAGCGTTTCGCTCCCAGGATTTCCCGCAGTTCGTCCGCCGAAGCTCCGCGGGCCTCAGCTTCCGCCACCCGTTGGTAAAATTCGTTCTTAATCAATCTGACAGGGCTTAACTTTTTAAGACAAAGCATGGTATCCCCTTCATTTAATGCGATACACCGGTTTTTGAACGCTTCGTGCGCCGACGACTCCTGCGACAGGGCAAACCGCGTCCCCAGTTGAACCCCGTCCGCCCCCAAAGCCATGGCTGCCAGCATCCCCCGTCCTGTGGCGATTCCTCCGGCGGCCAGTAAAGGCAGCCGGGTCGCCTGCCGCACCTGCGGGATTAGGGCCATTGTCGTGATCTCTTCGCGGCCGTTGTGACCTCCGGCCTCAAAGCCCTCGGCCACAATGGCATCCACCCCTGCCGTCTCCGCTTTGCGGGCGAATTTGGCCGATGCGACTACATGGGCCACCGTGATTCCTGCGGCTTTCAGGCGCGAGGTATAGAGGGCCGGGTTCCCACCCGAAGTGAAAACGATGGGCACTTTTTCGGCAATCAGTATGTCGATAATACGTTCGATTTCAGGGTAAAAAAGCGGAACGTTCACCCCGAAAGGCTTCCCCGTGCCCGCCAAAGCGTTGCGGGCTTTTGTGATATGTTCGGCGAGGGTCTCCGGGTGCATCGACCCGGCCCCGATCAGGCCCAGTCCCCCTGCTCCGGACACGGCGGCGGCCAACCGCCAGCCGCTACACCAGACCATCCCGCCCGAAACTACGGGGTGTTCTATGTTAAAAAGTTCAGTGACAGGTGTTTTCATTCGGAATGCCGATTTTGGTCAATTATTGGATAAAGATATAATAAAAAATTTATAAATTTGTAGGATACAAGGCCGTTCGCAGGGGCGCATGGCTTTCGGGATTTATTTTACCTGTATGTCGAGAAAAAAAATCGTTGCCGTCATCGCGGGAGGAGACTCTTCCGAAGATGTGATTTCATATAAAAGCGGGGCGCAGGTGTGGGGATGCCTGGACCGGGATTTGTACGAACCCTATTTAGTGGTGCTCCGTGGCGCCTCCTGGCGGGTGAACCCCACCGATGCGGATGCCAAAGGGGCGGTGTTGCCGGTGGACCTGAACGATTTCAGCTTCACGGATCATACAGGGAGGCATGTGAAGTTCGACTATGCCCTGATCCAAATCCACGGGACACCGGGCGAAAACGGCATTTTGCAGGGCTATTTCGAGCTGATGCGGATACCTTATTCCACTTGTACGGCGGAGGTTTCGGCACTGACGTTCAACAAGTCGCTGTGCAAACAGGCTCTGCGGGGCATGCCGGGGATTCATCTGGCGCGCGAGATATTGTTGCGCCGAGGCGAGCTGGTTCCGGATGCGGACAGCATCATAAAAGAGCTGGGTTTACCGTTCTTTATAAAGCCGAACGCCAGCGGGAGCAGCTTCGGGGTGACCAAAATAAAGACGGCCGATGCGTCGGAGGTGACCCGTGCGATCGAGGCGGCGTTCCGGGAGAGCGACGCGGTGATGCTGGAGCAGTTCGTAGACGGACGCGAGGTGAGTTGCGGGATGATGGCAGTCGGCGGGAAGGAATGGATTCTGCCGGTGACGGAACTGATCTCGGCGAAGGAGTTCTTCGACTTCGAAGCGAAATACGAAGGGGCCTGCCGCGAGGTGACACCGGCGGAATTGCCGCAGGATACCGTGCGCAAACTGAATACGGCGACGGCGACGGCTTACCGTACTCTGGGATGCCGGGGGGTCGTGCGGGTCGATTTCATTATCGACAAGGCTACGGGAGACCCTTATTTTATCGAGGTGAACACCACGCCGGGGATGAGCGCGGCGAGCATCGTGCCCCAGCAGTGGCAGGCGGCGGGGCTGACCATGGGTGAGGCTTTCGGAATGATTATCAACGAAACATCAAAATAACACACTATGAGTACAAACTACAAGCTCAAAACCGAAGGGGGCCTCAAGAAAGGGGCCGAACCGTTGGACATCATCACCCGTTTCGAGCGTATTCCGACCTACATCGCGGCTACGGCCGAAGACGGCGCATTCCGCGTGGCGGCCGAAATCGCCGAGACGATCAAGACCAAAGCTGCGGCCGGCCAGAAATGCGTGCTGGCCCTCGCGGCAGGCAAATCGCCGATCGGCGTGTACCGCGAACTGGTGCGGCGCCACAAAAACGAAGGGCTGAGCTTCAAGAACGTGGTGATCTTCACCCTGTTCGAGTTCTACCCGATCAATGCCAGCGAGCAGCAGAGCTATACCTACTCGCTCTACGAAGAGCTGATCAACCAGGTGGATATTCCGTCGGCGCAGGTGCACACGCTGGACGGTACGGTGCCGGCCGACCAGGTGAGCGAATATTGCAAGAAATACGAGGCGGACATCCATGCTGCGGGCGGGATCGATATCCTGTTGCTGGGGATGGGCGATCAGGGACAGGTGGCACTGAACGAGGCCGGGACCTACCAGAATACCCGCACCCGCATCGTGGCGCTGAGCAACGCTTCGCGCAAACTGGTGGCATCGTCTTTCTACGGGATCGAGAATGTGCCGCCGCGGGCGCTGACCATGGGGATCGCAACCATTATGCAGGCCAAGCGCATCATCCTGGTCGGCTGGGGCGAAGACAAGTCGGAAGTGGCCGCCAAGGTGATCGAAGGGGGCGTGGATGCGGCTATCCCGGCTTCTTACCTCCAGAACCACAGCAATGTGGAGGTGGTGCTGGACGAGGACGCCGCTTCGCACCTGACCCGTGTGGCGACACCGTGGCTGGTGGGCACCTGCGTGTGGACCAACCGGTTTATCCGCAAAGCGGTGCTGTGGCTGTGCCAGAAAGTCAACAAGCCGATCCTCAAGGTGACTTACCAGGACTATATCGACAACAGTCTCGGGCAGCTGATTGAGGATACCGGCATGACTTACGATAAGATCAATATACAGGTGTTCAACGATTTGCAGCATACCATTTCGGGCTGGCCTGGCGGAAAGCCCAATGCCGACGATTCGACCCGCCCGGCCCGTTCGTTCCCGTTCCCGAAGCGCGTGGTGATCTTCAGCCCGCACCCGGACGACGACGTCATTTCCATGGGGGGGACTTTTATCCGGCTGGTGGATCAGGGGCACGATGTGCATGTGGCTTACCAGACATCGGGAAACATCGCCGTACACGACGATGTGGTGCTCCAGACGCTGGATACGGCCCGCGAATGCGGTTTTGAGGATCGGTACGAGCATTTCAAGAAGCTGATCCAAGGCAAAGTCAAAGGACAGCCGGAGCCGCTCGAACTGCGGAAATTCAAAGGGGCGATCCGTCGTGGAGAGGCCCGCGCCGCCGACCGCAGCTTCGGGCTGAACGATGATACGAATGTGCACTTCCTGAACCTGCCGTTCTACGAAACCGGTTCGGTGAAGAAAGGGGCCATATCGCAAGCCGATGTGGATATTGTGATCGACCTGCTGCGTAAAATCCAGCCGCACCAGATCTATGCCGCCGGCGACCTGTCGGACCCGCACGGCACGCACCGCGTCTGCATCGAGATCGTGCTGGCCGCCGTGAACCAGATCAAACAGGAAGGGGATAAATGGCTGAACAACTGTGTGATGTGGCTCTATCGCGGAGCATGGCAGGAATGGGATCTCGATATGGTCGATATGGCCGTGCCGCTGAGCCCGGATGAGGTGATCAAAAAGCGCCACGCTATCTACCGCCACCTGTCGCAGAAAGACATCGTACCGTTCCCGGGGGACGACAAGCGCGAATTCTGGGAACGTGCCGAGGATCGTACGCAGGCTACGGCCCAGTCGTACGACAAGCTCGGTATGGCTGAATATCAGGCGATCGAAGTGTTCGTGAAATACCCGATTTTCTAAGCGTATTTTCGACCGTTTTTGAACGAATCCTCCCGGTTTTGAATCGTGCCGAGCACGATTCAAAACCGGGAGGATTGCATTTACTGAAGTTTTCGCGAAAGTTTATTGAGCCGATTCTACGGACGTTTCCGTCTTCTTGACAGGAACGAACATGATTTCATAGGACCGTTGGTCGGGTTTCATCATAGCGCCAGTTGCCGCGTCGATCCCCCATCCCACTAGACCGAACAAGTTGAGGACCGAAACGGCATTGAAAGTTTTGTAGATTGTGAACCGGCTTGTTTCGTACCCTTCGGCTTCGGCTTTTACCTCGCTGTCCGTGAAGCCTCGTTTGATTTTCGTCCTATAGGGGAAGCGTACCTGGGTGTGTTTTTTACCGTCGATGGTCAGTGTTGCGGACTCTACCGGAACATTGCTATCGAAAGTTACTTTGGAGCGGGAACCGCAGAAAACGGTGGCGCACGATGTGAAAATGAGGCCCGAGGCTGTACAGAACAGCAGAGAGCATAGTTTGTTCATGATTGTGGTGATTTAGTTGACGTTTATAATGCTTTCAGTAAATGCCGGTGCGGGTTCGGCGAAGATCCTCGGGGGGCAAAAAAAGACGTAGAGCCTTCGCCATACGTCATCAAGGCTCACCACAAGCCTACCTACTTACATGGGACGACTCTACGCTGTACGTAATGCGTAGTTCGCCCAATAAGTAGGTTATTTTTGCTCGTGTTCGTTTCGAGGTGGTGATTCTGATGACGATTGAGCAAAATATGTATGTACCGAACAAGGCGACTGGTCGTCACTGTTCGGTACCGTACAAAGGTAGGAAGTTTGTTCCGATTTGACAATAGGGTTTCGGGTTGTCGATTTTAGGCAGATTAATCCGAAAAAGAGGAAGCCGGGGAAATTTAAATTTCCCCGGCTTCCGTGTCTATCGGGTCGGCGGGCTGAGATTATCGCAGGATCGATTTGCCGTACCTGTCAGGTGCTTTGGCCGCCGCTTCGCCGGCGAAGCAGACCATACCTGCGGCCATCACGGCCAACGAGATCGTTCTGATGTTCTTTAACATATCGATTTCGGTTGAATTTGAGTTATTTAATGGTGTCGGTCGAAAAAATCTTGTTGAAGTTAGGACTTATTTTTCGGAAAACCAGAGAAAAATTATCGCGGGGTGATGCGCTACGGCACGGGTATTGCATCGTTTCCCCCGCAAAAGAAATTTATTTCAAACCCTTAAAAGATAGATTGTCATGGGAAAAAATGCTGTTGAGATCTCGAAACTCGACGTGACGGAATTGATCGGAAAATTGAACGCGGCGCTGGCCGAAGAGTGGTTGGCATATTATCAATACTGGATCGGCGCACGGATCATGGAAGGTCCGCAGCGTACGGCTATCGAGCCGGAGCTGCTGACCCACGCCAACGAGGAGTTGGGGCATGCCGAGAAACTGGCTACCCGTATCATCCAGCTGGAGGGAACCCCGGTGCTTGACCCGAAAGAGTGGTTCACGCTGGCCAAATGCGCTTACGACGCACCGACCGAT
>CAZAPI010000103.1:0-5778 GCA_964486945.1 uncultured Rikenella sp.
GTCCCTTTGTTGACCTTCGGTCTTCCTCCTCGCCGCTCGGCAGAGCGTGCAAGCCTGCTTTGCTCTCGCTGGCAGCGTCGGTTGAAAGAAAGGGACCCAAAGAACTTTCCGGAGCTTCGCTAATCCAAGCGTGTCCGGCCTTTTAGTTCGTTCGGGCCGGGGCTTTCTCGGCAACGCACATAAGGTTTATATTGCATTTAGTGCGTTGCCGGAAATCCCCGGCCCAACCGGGTAGACACTGCCAGAACATCCCGTAGGGATGCGTTCGGAAGTCTTTTTGGTTCTTTTTCTGAAGAAAAAGAACGGTTCCGTACTGCGGAATGACAAACGAACGATTGATTTATTTTTCGGCTTTGATTTCGATCAGCACATCGTCCTTGCCCACCGTTTTGCCCGGGACGACCGTCACCTTAGTCACCGTCCCCTTCATGTGCGTAGCGATCGTATTCTGCATCTTCATCGCCTCCAGCACCAACAGCGATTCCCCGTTGCCGACCGTTTGGCCCTCCGTCACGAAGACATCCAGGATTTTGCCCGGCATCGGAGCCTTGATGACCTCTTTTTTCGACAGGCCCGCTTTCGCCGCCAGCATCCGCTTGCGGTTCAGCGAGAACGGTGTCTCGATCGAGAAATTATAACTCACCCCGTTCAGCGTGATGCTGTAAGTGTTTGCACTCTGCTGCGTGATCTCGTACGGATAGCGCATGCCGTCGCACGACAGCACATTCACCCCGTCCGCCTCCTGCACCAGGTCGATGCGTATCGGCTTACGCTGGTATCGGTATTCGTAATTGTTCTTGACCGAAAATTCGTACTCTTCGTTGGTATCGGTATTAAGAGCTATCAGTTTGGTCGTATTGTTCGGTTTTTTCGTAGTCATGGTCGTGAAAAGTCAAAGATTAGAGGTTGCGGATCCGGCGGTCGAGCACCCACGGGTCGATTCCCGTCTCCGGCCCTACGTCCGGCACCGTTTCGTGCGTGTACTGGTACAAGGCCAGCATCGCTGCCATCAGCTCTTCGTCCGGCTCGCGGTAGACCAGCGATTCGAGTTTCGTTTCGATGAACGAAGTGTCGAAATCGCCGCTGCAGAACGAGGCATTGTGCAGCACTGCCTTGCAGAACGGAATCGTCGTCTTCACTCCCTTGATATGGAAACGTTCCAGTGCCGACAAAGTCCGTTCGATCGCCTCTTTACGGTCTTTGCCGTGCACGATCAGTTTGGCGATCATCGAGTCGAACCACGGTGTGATCTCCGAGCCCGGCACGATGCCCGTGTCGATCCGGATATTGTCGCCCTGCGGCAGCCGCAGCTGCTTGATGACCCCCATCGACGGCGTGAAGTTGGTCTGCACGTCTTCTGCATTGACGCGGCATTCGATGGCCCAGCCGTTCAGTTTCACGTCGCTCTGCTTGATCGGCAGTTTCTCGCCCGAAGCGATCCGCAACTGCAATTCCACTAAGTCCAACCCGGTAATGGCTTCCGTAATCGGATGTTCCACCTGAATGCGGGTGTTCATCTCCATGAAGTAGAAGTTCTTGTTCTTGTCGAGCAAGAACTCCACTGTCCCCAAACTTTCATATCCTGCCCCTTTGGCCAACTTCACCGCCACGCGGGCCATCTTGCTGCGCAGCGTGGCGTCCAGTGCCGACGACGGCGCCTCCTCCAGCAGTTTCTGATGTTTGCGCTGCACCGAGCATTCTCGTTCTCCCAGATGCACCACGTTCCCGTGCGCATCGGCCACTACCTGGAATTCGATATGTTTCGGATTTTCGAGGTACTTTTCGATAAATACCGACGGGTCGCCGAAAGCGCTCTGCGCTTCGGACGAAGCAGCCTGGAACATCTGTTCCATCTCGTTCTGCTTGTGGACGATGCGCATCCCGCGCCCGCCGCCGCCCGATGCGGCCTTGATGATGACCGGGTAGCCGATTTTCTTGGCGATCTTCACCCCTTCTTTCACATCCTTGACGCTCCCTTCGCTGCCCTGAAGCATCGGCACGCCGTTCTTCGCCGCGATCTCCTTGGCAATGATCTTGTCGCCCATGTCCTTGATGAGTTTGGCGGGCGGCCCCACGAATTTGATGCCGGCATCGGTGCATTTCTGCGCGAAGTCGGCATTCTCGGACAGGTATCCGTACCCCGGGTGCATGGCCTGCACTTTGTTGTCCACGGCCAGCTTCACGAGATTGTCGATGTCGAGAAACTCGGGGGTGGTGCCGTCGGTTTCCGGGAAGTCGATCACTTTGTCGGCGAAGTCGAGGTAAACGGCGTTCGGCTCTTTGGCGGTGCGGATCACATAGGTCTTGATCCCCATCCGCTTGGCGGTGCGGCAGATGCGTATGGCGATCTCGCCGCGGTTGGCTATCAGTATCGATTTTATCATATGCTTCTCTTTTTTAGTGTTCTTTTATTTGTAAGTACCTGCAGAGAACAACGCTTTTCCCAAAAGCTGGCCCGTCGGGCTTTCGGGCTACAATTACCCATTTCGGCGGCGGGCCGTGCGGGCCGGACGGTGCCGCTGGGCACTCCAGCCGAGAGTTTGCATTGCCTTAACGGGAGGCCCGCAATAAGACCGCGAGCGTTCTTATTGCAATCGCTCCCGGGCACCCGCCCCCACGTCGGTTATTGAATAACCCCACGATTATATCCCAACTCGGAGCCTGCGGTGCCGCATAAGGGTAGTTACAGCCCGACTGGAGTGCCCGGCGGCACCAGCCCTGCGCCGGGGTGGCTGCGGGCTGACCGCTTCGCGGAATATTTACGAAAACCGTACGCGATTAAAGCGGCGTGTTGCCATGTTTACGGCGCGGCATGCTGACCGACTTCTTCTCCAGCGTTTTGAGCGCGCCGATAATCTTCGAACGCGTAAAGCGCGGGTCGATCACTTCGTCGATAAAGCCCTTCTCGTCCGCCACATACGGATTCGCGATCTCCTCGCGGTACTTCGCCGACAACTCTTTTTTCAGCGCTGCCGGGTCCTCCGCCTCTGCCAGCTCCTTGCGGTAGAGGATCGCCGTAGCGCCGTCCGGCCCCATCACCGCGATCTCTGCCGTCGGCCACGCATAACAGAAGTCTCCGCCGATCCCCTTGCTGTTCATTACGATATAGGCCCCGCCGTACGACTTCCGCAAAATAACGGTAATCTTCGGCACCGTCGCACGCGTGTAGGAGTACAGCAGCTTCGCCCCGTGGCGGATGATCCCCGAGTGCTCCTGGTCCGTCCCCGGCAGGAAGCCCGGCACATCCTCGAACGTCACGAGCGGAATATTGAAACTGTCGCAGAAGTTGATGAAACGGGCTGCCTTGACCGAAGCGTCGATATCCAGCGTCCCCGCCATCACTTTCGGCTGGTTGGCGATGATCCCCACCACATAGCCCCCGATACGGGTCAGCCCCGTTACGATATTCTTGGCATGATTCGTCCCCACTTCGAAGAATTTGCCGTGGTCCGTGATTAGGCGGATCACCTCCAGCACGTCGTACGGCTTGTCCGGGTCGTCCGGCACCACGTCCAGCAGCGCCTCTTCCACCCGGTCGGCCGGATCGTCGGTGCCCACGAACGGCGGGTTCTCGATGTTGTTGGCCGGCAGGAATGAGAGCAGCATCTTGATCCCCTTGATCGTGTTCTCGTCATCGCTGAACACGAAGTCCGCCACGCCCGTTTTGGTGGAGTGCACCGAGGCGCCCCCCAGTTCTTCCGGCGTCACCTCTTCGTTAAGCACCTGCCGCACCACGTCCGGCCCGGTCACGAACATATAGCTCGTCGATTCGGTCATAAAGATAAAGTCGGTCAGCGCCGGCGAGTACACAGCCCCGCCTGCCGCCGGACCCATAATGGCCGAGATCTGCGGAATGACGCCCGACGACAGCACATTTTGACGGAAAATATTGGCGTACCCGTTCAGGCTCGTGATCCCTTCCTGGATACGCGCCCCGCCGGAGTCGATCAGCCCGATCACCGGCGAACCGGTTTTCAGGGCCATGCTTTGGATCTTGACGATTTTGGCGGCGTGCACCGAGCCGAGCGAACCGCCCAGTACATTGAAATCCTGCGAGAAAGCATAGACCTGCTTTCCTCCGATGGTCCCGTAGCCGGTAATGACCCCGTCGCCGAGCGCCGAGGTCGATTTGCCGAACCCGCCCGCAGCAGCAGGCGTGGCGTAAGCGTCCACCTCCTCGAAGGTACCTTCGTCGAAGAGCAGCTCGATGCGTTCCCGGGCGGTGAGCTTGCCGCGGTTGTGCTGTTTTTCGTAATATTTCGCATCGTACTGGTTTTCCAGCGCTTCCTGGCGTGCCAGGAATTTCTCGTATGCTTTTCCCATTTGTTATTCGGTTTTCGTTTCTAAATGCTATTGTGCGGCCCGCGCCCTGTCCTGGCGTTTGGACCGGAGCAGGCGGGTCATCATGTAAGATCGTTTGTGGAAGAGGAATATCGGCAGCGCTACACCGAGCACCAGCGCAAAAAGTACGAAGAGGGTGGTGACTCCATTGCGCAGGATGTCTGCGATCGCCTCGGGGGTCTGTCCGGCTCCGGTGGTGTCGGTCAGGAATTTCATCAGCCCGAGTATGGTTTTATAGGCGAACATGCCGGGGATCATCGGCAGCAGCGACGGGAAGGCGAACACTTCGGCGGGACAGTGTATCCGGCCGGCGAACCAGAGGCTCAGCAGGCCGATGCTGAAAGCGGCGAACAGCGAGGCGGTGCTGATGTCCAGCCCCAGGTGGTTGGTCAGGAGGTAGCGGAGTCCGTGCCCCACGGCGGCCAGGAGCGCGCAAACCGGAATGGCTTTGCGGGGCGGGTTGGAGATTACGGCAAACCCGATGGCGGCCACGGCGGCGAAAATGCCGTCCAAGATCACTGCGATAAGTAGGTCGGTTGTCATCATGGCGTCAAAGTTTGTCGATCCCGAGGATGAGCATGGAGAGGGAGAGGCCCATGGCGATGGCGACGATCAGCATGCAGGCGTTGATCATCCGCGAGGTGCCGGCCAGCACGAAGCCTTCGAGCAGGTCGATGATGGCGTTGATCAGGGGTACGCCGGGGATCAGGAATAGCACGCTGGTACCGAGCGCGATCTGGGGGGTCGCCGTGCCGATGTTCCACGTAAAGGCTGTCAGCCCGACGATCATCGAGGCGATGAACGAACAGACGGCAAACACGGCCAGGTGGTTGGCGTGGCGGTTCATCATCTCCTGCCGCACATAAAATGCGATTAAAGTGGCGAGAAACACGATCCCCATGGCGATGAGGTCGCCGGCAAAAAGGCGGCAAAAGGCGGCGTTGGCGCAGGCCACCAGCCCGAGCACAGTCCACCGGGACATGCGCGGGGTGTTGACGATGCGGTTATAGCGGCTGCGGATCTCGGGAATGGAGAGGTGTTCGTCGTAGGTGTCCCAGCTCAGCCGGCTGAGCTGGGATATGGTGCTGAAATTAAGGGCTGTGGGCTTGATTTTCTTGACGGAGGTGTGCCGCACGCTGTTGTCTTCGAGGTGGGTGACGGTCATCATCACGGTTTTCTGGAAGATGATGATGTCGATGCCGTAGCCGAACGACGAGGCGATACGGGACACGTTACGCGCCACGCGCGAGGTGTGGGTGCCGGCTCCCATCAAACTCACTGCAATGTCGAGCAGCAGGTCGGACACTTCATGTATGTGAGGTCTCGTTAACGTCATTCGTTACTGTTTATCCATTCGTTTATTTGTCTCAGTGCCGCCTGGTACTGTTCTTTGTTGACCTTCGGTCTTCCTCCTCGCCGCTCGGCAGAGCGTGCAAG
>CAZAPI010000104.1:0-5757 GCA_964486945.1 uncultured Rikenella sp.
CGGCATCTGCAAAACGAAGCCGCCGCCGAAAGCCTGCAAGTCGAACACTTTCAGAAATCCGGTGGAAATCACCATCGCCCCGTAGAAATAGCCCGGCAGTCCGCCGAGATTATAGACCGTGATAAAATACTGGGGCCGCGTTCCCAGCAAAGCCAGTTTATCCTCGTAACCGTGCCCGCGGTACAGCTTTTCCACATCCGAAAACAGCAGTTTTTCACGCACGATCGGGAGATTCAGCTCCACCAGCGTCCGCATCCGTTTGCGGATGGCGTTCACCTGTTCCACCCCGGCCGGTCCCGCCCCCTCGACCTCGCAGTAATACCCCCTCGCCGCCGTGTAAAGCACCCGCAGACGGGCCTCCGGATAGAGATCCGAAACCGCCTTGTGCAGCAGGAAAAAGAGCGACCGGGCGTAGACCCGCATCCCGTCGGACGAGGTCAGCTCCACGTACCGCAGGCTCTTGGGCGAGTAGATACGGGTATTGAGCTCCTTCATCCGGTTGTCCGCAAAGCAGGCGACCACCGGCGATCCGGTGCGCAGGGCCAGCATCTCCAGCACCTGTTCCAGCGTGGATCCCTCGTCCACATAGAGCGTCGCACTGTTATTCTCGCAATATATCTGAATCGGTTTGGCCATGATAAATCCGAATAGGTTTTCAATAAAACAGTTTAAAGATACCATTTTTCCGCGATCCGCAACCTCTCCGGCTATTATTTCGTGCCGGCAGCGGCACGATGGACACACTCCCGGAATCGAATGGCAGGGATGGTTGGTACCCGCTGACCCCGCGCCGCTATTACACGAGCGAAAATTTTCAATTGGGAACCGGTTCTTGTCGCACCACCACGATCAGCGACGACATGTCCGTCGCCGGATGCCTTTTTGTTTAAAGCGTCGCATTCCCGTGCCCGCGGCATTTCCGTCCGCAACGAACGGGAGTGACGGGGAGACGGAGGAAACGAAAAGGGAAGTCCCGCCGCAACCGACAAGACTTCCCTCGGGCATAAAAACAGTCCGGAGAGGCTATTTCCTGGCGTTCATCACCTTATTCTGGCGGCTGATACTCTCCATGTGGATCGCATTGAGCAGGATGCTCATGAACTCGCGGCTCAGCTTCAGTTCCTCTGCATTGGCCATCACGCGTTTGACCACATCCTCCCACCGGGAGCTCTGGAGGATCATCACCTCGTTGTCGCGCTTGATCTCGCCGATCTTCTCGGCCACATCCATACGCTTGCTCAGCAGCGTGAACAGCTCCGCGTCGTACTGGTCGATCTGACTGCGCAGTTCGTCCATCGAGCACTGGAACTCCGGCTTGTCCACCTGCGGTTTGCGCCAGACGATGCTCCGCACCAACTCCGCCAGATCTTCCGGCACCACCTGCTGCGCCGCGTCGCTCCACGCCTTGTCCGGACAGATATGGCTCTCCATGATCAGCCCGTCGTAATTCAGGTCGGCGCACTCCTGCGCCACCTCCTTGAGCAGGTCGCGTTTACCCGTGATGTGCGACGGGTCGCCGATGATCGGGATCTCCGGCATCCGCATCTTCATCTCGATCGCCAGCGACCACATCGGGTTGTTGCGGTATTTCGACAACCCGAACGACGAGAAACCCCGGTGGATCAAGCCCACCTTTTCGATTCCTGCCTTTTGAAGCCGCTGCACGGCCCCCATCCAGAGGTCGATATCCGGGTTCATCGGATTTTTGACCAGCACCGGAATGTCCACTCCGCGCAGGGCATCCGCAATATCCTGCACACTGAAGGGGTTGACCGTCGTTCGCGCCCCGATCCAGAGCAAATCCACGCCGAACTCCAGCGCCCCCTCGACATGCTTGGCATTGGCCACTTCGGTAGCGATCGGCAGCCCTGTCTCCTTCTTGGCCTCGGCCATCCACGAGAGGCCGGGCAGCCCGACGCCCTCGAACGACCCCGGCTTAGTGCGCGGCTTCCAGATGCCGGCGCGCAGCACGTCCACTACACCGGTGGCCGCCAGCCGGCGACAAGTTTCGAGGGTCTGTTCCTCGGTCTCGGCGCTGCACGGACCCGAGATGATCAGCGGGCGTTTGCCCTTCAGGTCGAATTTCTTGATTTCCATCTATCTGTTTGTTTTTATTTGTCTTCCTTATTCGGTCGTATTGTTCCTTTCAGACCGCAACCGACCGGAGTGGGAACCGGCTATCCGCCCTGTCGGTTTGGTCCTCGCCTCCGGAGCCTGCGGTGCCGCAGGGCACTCCAGTCGGACTGTAATTACCCTAAGTTGTGGTCTACACCCGGCGAAGTTCCGGGGCGACCATTGGCACGGAGCCCCGGATATTTGTTCTGTCGGGTTCGGGCGCCCCCAGCCCCCGAAAGCCGCATAGGGCCTTGGCGACAGGGCCGCCATTATCATGGGGGCTTAGCTTCTCGCCGCCCATCCGAATGTCCCGTCAATGAATGATCCGCCGAATCGAATTAGCCTTGAGGATCGCTGCCCGCAACCCCTCCGCATCGTCCCGCTCGATCATGCGGCGGATGATCTGCAGCTGATGGATATGCTCCCGCAACACATCCAGCACATTGTACTTATTCTTCAAAAGAATCGGTATCCACATATCCCCCGAACTCTTGGCCAGACGCACCGTACTCTCGAACCCCCCGCCCGCCAGGTCGAAAATGGCCTCTTCTTCCCGTTCTTTCTCCAAAACCGTCAAAGCCAGCGCGAACGACGTGATATGCGAGATATGGCTTACATACGCCGCGTGCAAGTCGTGCTCCTCCGGGTCCATATAGATGACCGGCATGCCGATCCGCCGGTAAATCTCCTCCACCTGCTCCACCGCCGCCGGATCGCTCATCTCGCGCTGGCAGATCACCACCGGACGTCCCGCGAACGCCCCCTTGACCGCCGCCTCCGGCCCCGAATACTCCGTCCCCCACATCGGGTGCGTCGCCACGAACCGCCCCCGTTTCGCGTGCTGCGCGATCACCTCGCAAAGCTCCTCCTTCGTAGAACCCATATCCATCACGATCTGGCGTTTCACCCGGTTCAGGATCTTCACCGACAGGAGTGGGATAGCATTCACCGGGATCGCCATCGCAATGAGATCCGACGCGTCCACCGCCGCTTCCATCGGCAGCACTTCGTCCACCAGCCCCAGCTCCAACGCCTTGGCCGCATTGGCCGGGTTGTTATCCACCCCGATCACCCTGTCCGCCAGACCTTTGTCCTTAAGGGCGAGGGCGAACGAGCCGCCGATCAGCCCCAATCCTATTACCGTTGCAATCATTTTTTCTTTGTAATATAAACCGATGCGGGCCGCAGCCTCCTCCGGCGCCAAGCCAACATCGACAATTTTAAACATTCGGTCGGGCTCCGCCTTCCCATTCTGTCGAATGGCGCCAAACGAACCTGCTGCTCGCATTCGCCCGATTTCGGGCTGCCGCCACGTGGGGAAAGTCGCTTTGCGGCCTGGTGCATGCCCGGCAACTCTTTACAGAGTCGCACTACCCGCTCGCTGCCCCACCTCTGCCCCCGACCTTTCAGTCTATTTTATCAATCTCTCCAGCGCCCGTTGCAAAGTCGTCTCGTCCGCGCAAAGCGACACCCGCACATACTTGTCCCCTCCGCTGCCGAAAATCCCCCCCGGAGTGATGAACACATGCTTCTCGTCCAGAATCCGGTCTATAAAACCGTAGCAGTCCACGCCGCTCGCCAACACAGACTCCGGCAGCCGGCCCCACTCGAACAGCCCCATCTGACCCGGCCGTACCGAGCAGCCCATCGTTTCAAGGATTTTCACCGCCAGCGCCTCACGCGAACGATAGGTTCGATTCACCGAATCGTACCAGTCGTCCCCCAGGCCCAGCGCCACTGCCGCCGCCCGCTGCATCGGAATGAACATCGCATTATTCAGGTTGCTCTTGTACCGCAAGACCGTCGCCAGAATATCCGGCCGTCCCACCATCATGCCCACGCGCCAGCCCGCCATATTCTGACTCTTGCTCAGCGAGTTCAGCTCTACCGCCACCTCCCGCGCACCCGGCACCGCCAACAGGCTCTGCGGAGCGTCGTTGCGGATAAAGCTGTACGGATTGTCGTGTACCAGCAGGATATTGTGCCGCCGCGCAAAATCGACGAACCGTTCGAAAAGCCCCGGCGCCGGAGCCGTCCCCGTCGGCATGTGCGGGTAATTCAGGAATATCATCTTCACGCCTGTCAGGTCGCTCTTCTCCAGCGCATCGAAGTCGGGCATCCAGCCGTTCTCCTCCGTCAGCAGGTAGCTGTCCGCAATGCCCCCCGCCAGTTTCACAGCCGCGGCATAAGCCGGATAGCCCGGATTCGGCACCAGCACTTTGTCTCCCGGATTGATAAAGGTCTGACACAGATAAGCCAGCCCCTCTTTCGAGCCGTACAGGGTCAGTATCTCCGTTTCCGGGTCCAGTTCCACGCCATAGCGCTCTCCGTACCAAGCCGCAATAGCATCGAGCAGCACCCGTTCGCCTTTGTAATTGGCATAACCGTGCGTATGGGCATCCTGCGCCCCTTTGTAAAGGGCTTCGACCACCGACGGGTGCGGCGGCAGGTCGGGACTCCCGATTCCCAGGCTGATCACGTCGTGCCCGGCGCGGCGCATGGCATCCACCTGCGCCAGCTTTTTAGAGAAATAGTATTCTTTGACCTCGCCGAGCCGGTCGGCGACCTCGATCTGTGTCATGGTATATTCTGTTTACGCTTATTTCTTAAACCCACGCCCCGCAAGTCCGTTCCCTATTCGGGGCGCCGCCATCGGCATGGAAACTTCCCGCCGCACTTAGGGTAGTTGCAGCAAATCCCCCCCGCTCGCCGCACTAAATATGCACCCCCTTCGTATATTCCCCATACACCGTCAGCGCGTCGCTCACCGAACTCATATGCCTCACCGCCTCACGGTATTCCCACACGTCCCGGAACTCCACATCCAGGTGGAACAGATAGTGGAACGGGTCGCTCGGCACCGGGTACGACTGCAATTTCGTCATATTGATATTGTACCGCTCCATGGTGTTGAGCACGCTCACCAGCGAACCCTTGCGATGCCCGACCCGGAAGAACATCGAAGCCTTGTCGATGTTGGCCCGGTTCTCGTCCTCCTTGCAGTCCCCGCTGCGACGCAGCACCATGAACCGCGTATGGTTGTTCCGTATCGTGTTGATCTCCGGCGCGATGACTTTCAGTCCGAACAGCCGGGCCGGAAGTTCTCCCGCAATAGCCGCCGCATGGCGCACTTTCTGTTCCGCCACCTGCCGGGCCGAGAGGGCCGTGTCCTCGGTCTCCACCAGCCGCCAGCCCTTGTCATCCAGATAATCGGCGCATTGAAGCAATGCCATCGGATGCGACCGCACCTCGCGAATCTCTTCCAGCTCGACGTCCGGCAGCACCAGCAGGTTTTGCCTGATCTGCAGATAGATCTCCCCGACGACCCTCAGCCTCCCGTCCTGGAGCAGTCCGTAATTGGGCAGTATGCTCCCCGCGATCGAATTCTCGATGGCCATCAGCGCCACATCCGCCGATCCCTCTTCCAGGGCTTTGACCACGCCCCGGAACGTGGCGCACGGCACAATGCCGATCCCGCCGCCGAAGAATCCTTCGGCGGCAATGTGGTGGAAACACCCTTCGTATCCCTGTATGGCGACTTGCAATGGTTGCATCTTTATCGTCTATTTGTTCGTTTAATTTGCATGGTGCCGCCTGGTACCGTCCCTTTGTTGACCTTCGGTCTTCCTCCTCGCCGCTCGG
>CAZAPI010000105.1:0-5712 GCA_964486945.1 uncultured Rikenella sp.
TTTTTCGTCGTTGCGGTTGCAAAGGTAAGGCGCTTTTCGATTTCTGCAAATATTTCTTAATATTTTTTTAAAACTATTTTTTCTTTAGCTTTGTACACTTCTTATTCTCAAAGCGATAGCCGGTGAAAATATTTTACGTCATACTGACCTACAACTTTCCCGACCTGCTCGGGCGCACCATCCGGGCGCTGGCCGGGCCGGAGAGCTGGTTTTACATCCACGTGGACAAACGGATCGGCATCGCTCCGTTCCGCCGACAGACCGCCGGGCAGCCGCAGGTGCGGTTTCTGGACGACGGCGAGCGCCTCGAATCGAAATGGGGCCATATATCTACCGTGGATGCCGCACTGAAAACGATACGCAAGATCCGGGAGGAGCATCCGGATGAGCGGGAGGGGTATATCGTCCTACTCAGCGGGCAGGACTACCCCATCCGGTCGCGCCGGTATATCCTGGAATTCCTCGGAGCGCACGCCTCGACCACCTATATGCAGACCGAAAAGGTACCCTACGCCAACCTGCGCGAAGGAGGCGTAAACCGCACGCGGGATGCCTACTTCCACCTCGGCGGGCGCAACATCGTCCGCATCCGGCGGCTGAAGATCGGCAAAGAGAACGCCGTATCTTTCTATAAAATCCTCCGCCACCGCCCCTCGAGAATATTCGAGGCCATCGGTGCGTTTTTCACCCGGCGGCGGTTCCCGATGAGAGGGTGGGAACAATACGTAGGAGAGTTCTGGTGCGGTTTCCCACTGCAAGTGGGAAACCTGTTACTCGGTGTCACCGAGTCGCATCCCGAATACCGGGCCTTCCACCGGCGGACGCTGATCCCGGAGGAGTGCTTTTTCCACACCATCGTGGCCAACAGCCGCAAGCGGCTGCCGGGGCCCCTGGATTACGGCACCCTTCACTATATAGATTGGAGCAACACGCACACGCCGGCCACCTTCACCATGCAACACCGCGACAGCCTGCTGCACGTGATCGAGACCCGGCCGGAGATGCTTTTCGCCCGCAAATTCGACGACAGCACCGAGAGCGGGCGGAAGATACTGGACTTCATAGACAGCCACATTCAGGAACGATGAATACCAAAGAGGAAAAACTGGCCGCCCTCGGGCAGCTGCTCGACATTATGGACGAGCTGCGGGAGAAATGCCCGTGGGACCGGGAGCAGACCATGCTCTCGCTGCGCAACGCCACCATCGAAGAGTGCTTCGAGTTGATGGACGCCATCGTCGCCGGCGACCCGCTGTATATCAAGAAAGAGCTCGGCGACCTGCTCCTGCACGTCGTATTCTACTCCAAGATCGCGCAGGACAGGGGCGATTTCGACATCGGCGACGTGGCCACAGCCCTGAACGAGAAACTCATCTACCGCCACCCGCATGTGTACGGCGAGACAGCCGCAGCCGATGCCGGAAAGGTGGTCGAGAACTGGGAAGCGCTGAAACAGCGGGAAAAAGACGGCAATAAGACCATACTTTCGGGCGTTCCCAAAGGGATGCCCGCGCTGCCCAAAGCGTGCCGCATCCAGCAGAAAGTTTCCACCGTCGGATTCGACTGGCCCGAACGGAGCGAAGTGTGGGCCAAAGTGGCCGAAGAGACCGCCGAAGTTCAGGCCGAGATCGACAGCAAGGATGCCGGCCGGCTGGAAGCCGAATTCGGCGACCTGCTCTTTTCGGCGGTCAACGCCGCGCGGCTCTACGGTGTCAATCCCGACCTGGCATTGGAACGCACCAACCGAAAATTCATCCGACGGTTCGGCTACATGGAACAACAGACCATAAAAAAAGGCATCCCCATGCAGAGCCTTTCGCCGGAACGGCTCGAAGAGCTCTGGCAGGAAGCCAAGCTGCACGACGATGAAAATTAAATGCCCCGCTTTGGCGAGATAACGAAAAAAAAACGTTTCGCCCCCTACCCGTTCGGTTGGCGAGTGCCACGGAGCGGAAAGGAGAACCTGAATCCGTGGCACGATTTCAGCAGCGACAACAATCGGCACACGAACGGCAACAGGAACACAACGGATTCGGGCCGCAATTGGAATCTGCCCGCAAGGTAAGGAACACCGTCTGACACCCGGCAGCGGCAGGCGGCACTTTGTGACCGACGACGGGAGCGACAGAGATACGGAAGCAACACAGGCACACCGCCAGAACATTACCCGGATCAGGAAATCGATCCGGCTCAAGCGCAAGCCCACCGGGCGAAATACAACCCGCACAAACAAAAACAGACACATACTATGGCACTGATCCGACCATTGAACGGCCTCACCCCACAGTTCGGCAAGAACTGCTTCCTCGCCGAAACCGCCGCCATTATCGGCGACGTCACCATGGGCGACGACTGCTCCGTCTGGTACGGAGCAGTGCTGCGCGGCGACGTCAACCCGATCCGCCTCGGGTCCCGCGTCAACATCCAGGACGGTGCAGTGCTGCACACCCTGCACAAAAGATCCGTCGTCGAGATCGGCGACAACGTCTCGGTCGGCCACAACGCCACCATCCACGGTGCCCGAGTCGAACACGACTGCCTGATCGGCATGGGCGCCACCCTGCTCGACAACGCCGTCGTCCACAGCGGCACCATCGTAGCCGCCGGAGCGCTGGTACTCACCGGCCAGGAGTGCGAACCGGGCTGCATCTACGCCGGCGTACCGGCCAAAAAGGTCAAAAGCCTTACCCCCGAAGAGCAACACCGCATGATCACCCTCAACGCCGAGCACTACCTCATCTACTCGTCGTGGTACGGCGAGCCGGAAAAATAAACCGCCCCGCCTCCATCCGCAGAAAAGAGCCGGTTTCCGTTCGGAAAAGACACCCCTTCGCTAGCGCAAACTTACAGTCCCCGCCCAGCCGCCCGCCCCTGCCGGCAGGCGGTTTTCGTACCGCCCGAAACCTATTGCAAAAATCCTTGAAAAATGCTATATTTGCCAACGTTTCACATTGGCTTAGACAGGCTTCGCCCCAACCATCGACCCCGTTCGATCGCGCTCGGCTCGCCCTGTCTTTGTAAGTTATTGAAAAACCGGAACGATTTTAAATAGAATATGAGCGAAGAAGCAAAAAACCCGAACAGCGGGGAATACTCGGCCAGCAGCATCCAAGTGCTCGAAGGCCTCGAAGCAGTGCGCAAGCGACCGTCCATGTACATCGGCGACACCGGCGAAAAAGGACTGCACCACCTGGTGTACGAAGTGGTGGACAACTCCATCGACGAAGCGATGGCGGGATATTGCACCACCATCGACGTGACCATCAACGAAGACAACTCGATCACCGTGACCGACGACGGGCGCGGTATCCCGACCGACTACCACCCCAAGGAGAAAAAATCCGCACTCGAAGTGGTACTCACCGTCCTGCATGCCGGCGGTAAGTTCGACAAAGGCTCTTACAAAGTATCGGGCGGCCTGCACGGCGTGGGGGTATCGTGCGTGAACGCACTCTCCGTCAATTTGGAAGCCACCGTACACCGGCAGGGAAAAATCTTCCGCCAGCGGTTCAGCAAAGGGGTCCCGCAGGGAGACATCGAAGTGATCGGGACCACGGACCGCACCGGTACGACCATCACCTTTAAACCCGACGCCGAGATCTTCTCGCAGACCACCATTTACAACTACGACATTCTCAATTCGCGGCTACGGGAATTGGCATACCTCAACAAAGGGATACACCTCAACATCACTGACAAGCGCGAAAAAGACGAAGAGACAGGAGAATACCGCCACGACAACTACTACTCGCAGGAAGGGCTCAAGGAATTCGTCAAATTCCTGGACGGCAACCGCGAACCGCTGATCGAGGAGACCATCCACATCACCGGAGAAAGGGACGGGGTACCGATCGAAGTGGCATTGCAGTACAACACGGGCTTCAGCGAGAACGTGCACACCTATGTGAACAACATCAACACGATCGAGGGGGGGACGCACCTGACCGGGTTCCGCCGCGGGCTGACCCGCACCTTGAAAAAGTATGCCGACGACAGCGGCATGCTCTCGAAGCTCAAGTTCGAGATTAACGGCGACGACTTCCGCGAAGGGCTGACAGCGATTATTTCGGTCAAAGTGGCCGAGCCGCAGTTCGAAGGACAGACCAAGACCAAACTCGGAAACTCCGAAGTGGCCGGAGCAGTGGATGCCGCGGTATCTGCGGCGCTGTCCAATTACTTGGAAGAGAACCCGAAAGACGCTAAAGCTATCGTACAGAAAGTCATTCTTGCCGCTACGGCCAGGACAGCAGCGCGGAAAGCCCGCGACCTGGTGCAGCGCAAGACGGTACTGTCCGGCTCCGGACTGCCCGGGAAACTGGCCGACTGCTCGTCGCGGGACACGGAACGCACCGAGATGTTCCTCGTCGAAGGGGACTCCGCAGGCGGTACCGCCAAACAGGGACGCGACCGCACATTCCAGGCCATTATGCCGCTGCGCGGTAAGATCCTGAACGTCGAAAAGGCCACCGACCACAAGATGTACGACAACGAAGAGATCAAAAACATCTTCACGGCACTGGGGGTGACCATCGGCACCGAAGAAGACAGCAAGGCACTCAACCTGAGCAAACTGCGGTACGGCAAGGTGATTATCATGACCGATGCCGACGTGGACGGGAGCCACATCGCCACGCTGATCATGACCTTCTTCTTCCGCCGGATGCCCGACATTATCCGGAACGGACACCTGTACATCGCCACGCCGCCGCTCTACCTCGTCAAGAAAGGGAACCAGAAGCAACGCTACTGCTGGACCGACGAAGAGCGCCTGGCCGCCATCGAGGAATTCGGGACCAAAGGCGTCCACACCCAGCGTTACAAAGGTCTGGGGGAGATGAACGCCGAGCAGCTTTGGGAGACCACCATGAACCCGGAAAGCCGGATCCTGCGCCAGGTGACTATCGAGAACGCAGCGGAAGCCGACCGGATATTCTCGATGCTGATGGGCGACGACGTTCCGCCCCGGCGCGAATTCATCGAGCGGAACGCCAAATACGCCAATATCGACGCATAGCCACACATTTTCTTACTACACAAGGGTTTTCTTCCTTTCGGAAGAAAACCCTTTTTCGTATCGGTCGGGGATTGCGCTTTTGTTGTTTTTATCTTTGTTTTCAAACTGATATATCTTTCTCGGCACCTCGATGACTGAAAGAGCCATACGGTGTGTCATATTGAATGTGAGCGAGCGTCCATTATTCGAGAACATTACGGAGGCTGTCATCAGGTCTGATGCGGTGTAGTCCGCATATCTGCTTTGGTCTTCCTTTACCTGCCAACCGCTGATAAGCGCCTTGAAGAAATCAGCGTCATCGATGGCAGACGCGTCGACCTCATGGTTGCCCTCTTTGTAGGGATAGTAGAGAAAATAGCGGTAGCCATTCGAACCGCCGGAAAGCGTTACGCCTTCACCGGGCGTCCATACCAGCTTGCCGTCCTCGCCGTTTCCGGCGGTAAGTTTCACGTTATCCATACCCGACACCACTTCGCGGCCTCGTACAATGTAGAGGCCGCACTTGTCTCCGGCGGTAAATTCGGTTTTGTAACCGTTTTCCACAGCGCGGCTCATTGGACCCGAATTGCAGCCAGCAGCATAGCCGCCATGGTACGCAACAGATGTGATTTGCTTTTATTCATAGTTCGATGATGTTTAATTATTCATTTATGCACCGCCCGCCGCGACGCGTGCAGTTACACCTTATGGAGTCATTC
>CAZAPI010000106.1:0-5689 GCA_964486945.1 uncultured Rikenella sp.
CGGCGATCTTCGGGTCGGAGGTCTGCTCCACGGCGTTGATGTAGAAGCTGGCGCGCACGAAGCGGTCGGAGGCTTTGTTGGTCCCCGGCATCATGTTGAGGCCGCCGATCGGGGCCCAGTAGTCGCGCACGGCGAGCTGCTGGTCGTAGCTCGGCGAGTTGGTCAGCACCTGGTACTGGCGTCCCTCGTGGATGGATATTTTGCCGTCGAGGTATTCGATAATGGCGCTGTTCCCGGTGCTGTCGGAAATGGCCATGTGCATGGTCGAGGCTTGTCCGCCCGGCATCGTCGGCGCGTCGATGCGGAAGCTGTCTTTTTTCATCTCGGCCACGGCTTCGGAGACGGTGGCGAAGTTGTCCAGCACCCATTGGCACCAGATGCTCATCCCCATCACTGGGCGGTCGTCGGGTTCTCCGTATCGACTTTCAGTCAGGTAGAGCAGCTGGGCCACCAGTCCTTTTTCGTTCATTCCCTCGGAGGTGCCGATGTCGTAGGAGACGGCTGCGATGCTGCCGTATTTCGATGTCCATGTCTGGTGAGGCCCGTTGTCGTAGCTCACGCGCTGTATCCCGGCGGGCAGCAGCCAGAGGTTGGTGGGCATCGTCTCGCGCCAGTCCATGGTGCGGCCGGTGACGGTCATGTTGTCCGGGCCGAGGTAGACGGCGCGGGTACATGGTGCGGCCGGTGACGGCAGGGCTGATGTGCCGAGCAGGCCGGCCAGGCAAAGGATGGCGGTTCTTGCGGTTTTCATAGGCGTAAAATTTATTCTATGTTTTTGCGGTGGCGGTCGGTCCGGAGCCATCCTCGGCGAAGGGCTGCAATTTGCGGTTTTGCTTTCGCCGGCTCCGGACAAAGGACCGTTGTTGCAAATAACATGCAAAAAGGGCGGCAGTTTATTCGAACTGCCGCCCTGTGGTAACCGGAAAAACGTCCGTGTCGTTACTTGGCGTAGCTGATCGAACGTGTTTCGCGGATCACGGTGATTTTTACCTGGCCCGGATAGGTCATTTCGTCCTGGATCTTCTTGGCGATGTCGTGCGAGAGGATCTCGGCCTGCTGGTCGGTGATCTTTTCGCTCCCCACGATCACGCGCAACTCGCGTCCCGCCTGGATGGCGTAGGTCTTGAGTACGCCCGGATGCGCCATAGCCAGCTCTTCCATCTCTTTGAGGCGTTTGATGTAGCTTTCCACTACTTCGCGCCGTGCGCCAGGCCGCGCGCCCGAAATGGCGTCGCAAACCTGCACGATCGGGGCGATCAGTGTGGTCATTTCGATCTCGTCGTGGTGCGCTCCGATAGCGTTCACCACTTCCGGTTTCTCCTTGAATTTCTCGGCCAGCTTCATCCCGATGATGGCGTGCGGCAGTTCCGGTTCGTCGTCGGGCACTTTGCCGATGTCATGCAACAGACCTGCCCGCCGCGCCAGCTGCGGATTGAGTCCCAGCTCCGCTGCCATGATCCCGGAGAGGTTGGCCACCTCGCGTGAGTGTTGCAACAGGTTTTGCCCGTACGATGAGCGGTATTTCATCTTCCCGATCAGGCGGATCAGCTCTGAGTTCAGCCCGTGGATTCCCAGGTCGATTGCCGTCCGTTTCCCGACTTCCACGATCTCCTCTTCGATTTGCTTCTGCACTTTCGCCACGACTTCTTCGATACGGGCCGGGTGAATACGCCCGTCGGTCACCAGCTGGTGCAGCGCCAGCCGTGCGATCTCCCTGCGCACCGGGTCGAAGCCCGACAGGATAATGGCTTCCGGGGTATCGTCTACGATGATTTCCACGCCCGTAGCCGCTTCCAGCGCACGGATGTTACGCCCTTCGCGCCCGATAATGCGTCCTTTGATCTCATCCGAGTCGATGTTGAAGACGGTCACGGAGTTTTCGATAGCCGCTTCGGTCGCTACTCGCTGGATGCTCTGCACCACGATCTTCTTGGCTTCCTTGTTGGCGGTCATCTTGGCCTCGTCGATAATGTCGTTGATGTAGCCCATCGCTTCGGTCTTGGCCTCGGATTTGAGCTGTTCGATCAGCTGGGCCTTGGCTTCCTCGATGGAGAGGCTGCTGATCTGTTCGAGTTTCACGATCTGCTCTTTGGTCAGCCGGTCGAGCTCTTCTTTGCGCCCTGCGAGCGATTGCAGTTCGCTCTCCACTTTCGCTTTAGTCCCTTCGAACTCTTTCATGCGTTTGGCGAGCTGCTCGCTTTCCTGGTTGAGCTGTGTTTCGCGCTGTTTGATCTTGGCTTCGATCTGCTGCAGCCGCGTGTTGCGATCGGCCACCTGTTTTTCGTGTTCGGCTTTCATCTGGAGGAATTTCTCCTTGGCCTGGAGGATCTTCTCTTTTTTGAGCATTTCGCTGTCCTGCTCGGCTTCGCGCAGGATGGCGGTGCGGCGCTTCTCGGTCGATCGGTAGGTAAACATGTAAGTGGCGTAACCCACCACGGCGGCGGCGATTACGGCACTTATCACTATGATCAGTATGTCCATTCGTGTGTAGTTAAAGTGTTGGTTTATATTGTTTTGGTCTGGTTCTTGTTTATGGGTCGGTTAAGTCGTCTTTTCGGCGAGCCGGCTTTTGTTTTCCTGCCGGGGGCTTGAATCTGCTGTTTACGTTCCGGATGGCCAAAATGCAAAATTTTCGTTGCAATGGCAACGGGTTCGCGCGTCGTATCTTCGGATTCGACCGATCGTTTCAAGGCATAAAAAAAGCATGGCTTCCTTTGATGGTTTGACGAAAACTCCGGTCAAATCATGGATGGAGCTACCTGTGGATTTGGGACTTCCAACGTTCCGCCGCTGCGCTGTGGCGGCGTTTGGTGTGCGGAATCTCCCCGGGGGGAGGCAAGGCCTGTCCTACGTCCATAGAGTCGTTGGGCTCCAAGTAGTTAGTGTTGAGTATCGCAAAGCAAAAGGAAACCATGCGGGCATTTTTCGGTTTCTTCTGGTATGTACCGGAAAAAATGGATACGAAAAACAGGGGCGGGGGAGGAAATGTCGTTTTCCCGGGCACGCTTACATTGGAGGGGCAGAGGCTCCCCCGATTGTCTTCCACGTGTGTGCCTCGTGGGTGGATGGGAGCGTGCGGCGCCCGGAGGAATGCAATCCAAGCCTCCCGGGCCCCGTCGTATCATTTTCCGAAAGAACGTTTTTCCGGAGGGTGTTTTCCGGAGGATGCGCCGTCAGTCCCGGCGTCTGAAATCCCTAAAGTGTCAAAGCGTGCCGTCCGTTTTTTTTCTGGGTCGTCCCCTTCTGGCTTTGGGCTTGACGATGGGCGGCGTATCCGTCGGGGCGGTTTCGACTTCGTCCCCTCCGTGCGTTTCGATCCACTCGTCTAACTGAGAGGCCAGTGCCTTGAGCCTCAAGGCTTCCGGCGCCATCTTCAGCCGCTCTTTGTTCTCTTCGTTCTCGATGGAGATACGCATGGCGGCCATGGCCAGGTATTCGGTCAGCGATGCGTCGTAGTTGCGTTTCAGGGAGTCTATCTGCTCCTTGATGTGCTTTGCGGCGCGCCTCACTTTCTCTTCCTCGTCGGCAGGTATGGTCAGTCGGTACGGTTTCTCGGCGATCTCTACGCGTATCTTCATCATCTTCCGTTCCATACCTCGTGTGCATTATCTGCTCTGCAATATCCGTGCCGTCCGGTGTGCCCGCGTGGCTGTTTTTTCTTTTTTCTGAAAAAACCGGCCTGAGTAGGGGCGGCGCGAAGTTTTGCATTTACTTGTTCATCAGTGCGATGCAGCGGTCCACATCTTTCAGCAGGCGGTTGATGCGCAGTTTGGCCGCCCGGACGCCTCCCGCCACTTCGGTGACGGATTTGCGCAGCAACAGCTTGTCCACCTGCGTCCGAAGCTCCCCGATCTCCGCCGCCTGGGCGGCTGCCAGTGTTTCGAGCCTCGCATTCTCCGCCGCCAATCCCGCGTTCGCCTCGCGCAGCTCCGCATTCTGCGCCAGAATGCGTTCTATGTTGCGTTCCACGCGCTCTACGAGGCTCAGCTCCGAGATTTCAGTCATGGCATCATCCGCTTATCCGTTCTACAAAGCTAACGGTTTCCCGCCGGATTTGCAAATCTTGCTTTTCGGGGGGTGTCAGAGCAGCTCGCCGTGCAGGTCGTAATCGTCTGCCGAGACGATACGTGCCGTGGCGAGGTCTCCTGTATGTAACGTTCCGGAAGCGGGGATCAGTACCTCCTGGTCCACTTCCGGGGAGTCGTACTGCGTGCGTCCCACCCAGAATTCTCCTTCGCGGCGGTCGATCATTATTTTCTGCGTGGTGCCGACCAGCCGTTCGTTGGAGTTCCGGGCGATCTCCCGCTGGAGTTCCATTATGGCGTCCGCTCTTGCTTCTTTGACCTCTTGCGGCACGTTGTCCGTAAGTTCCGTTGCAGAGTAGGTCCCTTCCTCTTCCGAGTAGGGGAATACCCCCAGTCGGTCGAATTTCGTGGCGGCTACGAACTCTTTCAACTCGTCGAAATCCGCCTCCGTTTCGCCCGGGTAACCCACCAGCAGGGTGGTGCGCAGGGCGATGTCCGGAATTTCGCGCCGCAGGTCTTCCACCAGTTTGACGGTTTCGGCTTTCGATAACCCGCGCCGCATGGAGCGCAGCATCCGGTCCGAAATATGTTGCAGCGGAATGTCGAGGTATTTGCAGATTTTCGGCTCGTCGCGGATCGCCTCGATCACATCCTGCGGGAAGTGTGCGGGGTAGGCATAGTGGATCCGCACCCATTCGATCCCCACGATGCGGCACAGCGCCCTCAATAACTCCCCTAACCGTCGCTTGCCGTACAAGTCGAGTCCGTAATAGGTGGTGTCCTGTGCAATGACGATCAGTTCCCGCACTCCTTTGGCTGCCAAGGCAGTCGCTTCGGCGATCAGTTGCTCGAAGGGCACCGATATGTGTTTGCCGCGGATCAGCGGTATGGCGCAGTAGCCGCACCCCCAATTGCATCCTTCCGAAATTTTGAGGTAGGCGTAGTGTCCCGGCGTGGTGAGCCGCCGTTCGCCGCGCAGCTCGTCGCGGTAGCGGGCCCCGACCGTTTTCAGGATGTCGGCGATGTCGTTCACGCCGAAAAACTCGTCTACCTCCGGGATCTCGCTCCGCAGCTCGTCGCGGTAGCGTTCGCTGAGGCAGCCCATCACGAACAGGTGGTCGATCTCTCCGGCCTCTTTGGCGGCGGCGAAGCGCAGGATGGTGTCGATCGACTCTTCTTTGGCATCTCCGATAAAGCCGCAGGTGTTGATAATCACTACTTTTGCGTCGGTGGAGTCGCTGTCGTAGACTACCTCCCATCCGTCGCCGAGTTGTCCGGCGAGGTGTTCGGAGTCGACGATGTTCTTGGCGCACCCTAAGGTGACGATGTTGATCCTCTGTTTTTGCATACGTGCGACAAAGGTAATGAAAATGTGTGGCTTGAAAATGGATCGGAAAGTATAAGGGTGGGATGTGCTCCCGCGCGGAGCTGCGTGCTCGTGGAGAACGAACGATGCTGCGCATCGCTGGATGTGTTAAGAAAATCGTTTCCGTACCCGCAGTCATGCCGGCCGCTATCGCGGCAGCTGAAAATAAATAGGGCCGTTTTCCTCTGAAAAGGATAACGGCCCGGTAAAGCGATACGCCTGAAAAATTTAGTGCGCGAACTCCGCGAAGAAGTCGTTGCCCTTGTCGTCCACGATGATGAACGCCGGGAAATTCTCC
>CAZAPI010000107.1:0-5674 GCA_964486945.1 uncultured Rikenella sp.
TCCTTTCAGAGCGCATGCCATATAATTGGCCGCCACGATCGCCATTTCCGACGCCCGGCGCAATCCGCTCGCCCCCAGCATCTTGATATAGCCGTAGGAGATCGCCTGCACCATCGCGCTGCCCCACGGAGCCGCCGACACCGCCGTGATTCCCTCCGTTCCTCCGGTCTTCACGATGGAGTGCGACGGCAGGAACGGTGTCAGGTGTTTGGCCACCCCGATCGGCCCCACGCCCGGGCCGCCGCCCCCGTGCGGGATCGCAAAAGTCTTGTGCAGGTTCAGATGGCACACGTCCGCCCCGATATAGCCCGGACTGGATAAGCCCACCAGCGCGTTCATATTCGCCCCGTCGAAATAGACCTGCCCCCCGTTTTCGTGTATAATATCGATGATCTCCTTGATCTTGCCCTCGAAAATCCCGTGCGTGGACGGATAGGTAATCATCAGGCACGCAAGACGATCGCGATTCGCGACAGCCTTTTCCCGCAGGTCGTCCACATCCACGTTCCCTTTCTCGTCTGTCGCCACCACGACCACCTGCATCCCCGCCATCGCCGCCGATGCCGGATTGGTGCCGTGCGCCGATGCCGGGATCAGAGCGACATTCCGGTGGTAATCCCCCCGGCTGTGGTGATAAGCCCGGATCACCATCAGGCCCGTGTACTCGCCCGCCGCGCCCGAATTGGGCTGCATCGACATCGCATCGAAGCCTGTAATGACCGCCAGGTCGTGCTCCAATCCCCGGATCATTTCCATATACCCTTCCGCCTGGTCCAGCGGCACGAACGGATGGACATTGCCCCACTCCGCCAGAGACAGCGGCATCATCGACACCGCCGAGTTGAGCTTCATCGTGCACGAACCCAGCGAGATCATCGAATTGGCCAGCGAGATATCCCGCCGCTCCAGCTTCTTGATATACCGCATCAGATCCGTCTCGTTATGGTACTTGCAGAACACCTTCTCCGGCAGTATTTCGCTCTTGCGCGCGAACGCCCCGTCGAAGAAGATTCCCTCCTCAATCGTAGTAATGGCAGGTACAGTTTTCGCCCCGTCAGAGAGTGCTTCCGCAAAAATAGCCGCAACTGTATTCACCTCATCGACCGTGGAGACCTCGTCGAAACTGATATGCACGATGTCATTCGTCGGATAGAACAGGTTCAGCCCCTTTCTGACCGCAATCGTTTCCACCTTCTCCGCATCGGCAACCACTTCAAGGGTATCGAAATAATTATCGGAGACCAACTCATACCCCAATCCCTTGAGCAGTTCCGCCGCCGCATGGGCGTGCGAGTGGGCATGGGTTGCAATGCGTTTCAAGCCCTCCGGCCCGTGGTACACCGCGAACATCCCCGCCATCGTCGCCAGCAGCGCCTGCGCCGTACAGATATTGGATGTCGCCCGTTCCCGCTTGATATGCTGTTCGCGCATCTGGAGTGCCATGCGCAGCGCCGGATTCCCCAGCCTGTCCACCGACACCCCGATGATACGGCCCGGCATCTGCCGTTTGTAGGCATCCTTGGTCGCCATATAACCCGCGTGCGGCCCCCCGAATCCCATCGGGATGCCGAACCGCTGCGTCGAACCCACTGCAATGTCCGCGCCCCACTCCGCCGGGGACTTCAGCAGCACCAGCGACAGAATATCCGCTGCCGCTGTCACCAGCATCCCTTTTTCATGACAAGTCGCCGCGAAAGCCGTATAGTCCGCGATATGCCCGTTGGCTCCCGGATACTGAAGTATAGCCCCGAACTCTTTGCCGCTGAACTCGTATTCCCCGAAAGAGTCCACCGCCAGCTCGATCCCCAGCGGCTCCGAGCGGGTCAGCAGCAGGTCCAGCGTCTGCGGAAAGATATTCTCGTCCACGAACAGCACATTGCGTCCCTCTTTCTGCGCCTCGCGCGAGCGGAGGTTGAACATCATGATCATCGCCTCGGCCGTCGCCGTCGCTTCGTCCAGCAGCGAGCAGTTGGCCACCTCCAGCCCCGTCAGCGAGCTGACCACCGTCTGGAAATTGAGCAGCGCCTCCAGCCGTCCCTGCGAGATCTCGGCCTGGTAGGGTGTATAAGAGGTGTACCACGCCGGGTTTTCGAAGATATTGCGGACAATCGCCGCCGGCGTCGCCGTACCGTAATACCCCATCCCGATCAGCGTGCGGAGCGGTTTGTTCTTCGCCCCCAATTCGCGGATATGGGCCGCGAAATCGTATTCGCTCATCGCCTCCGGCAGGTCCAGCGGCTTCGGCAGCTGGATCTGCGGCGGCACGACCTGGTCGATAAGTTCCCCGACAGATTTCACGCCGATAACCTCGAGCATTTGGGCGACCTCTTCCGGTCCGTTGCCGATATGGCGGCCTGCAAATTGATCCTGAGCCATGTATTCAACTATTTTTAAAATCTTAGAGGAACAAATATACAACTCTTTTCCGGGATTCCGCAAGCGCGGGACCCGCCAAGCCCGAACTTCATCCGATTGCCCTGCGGATCGCCGTCTCCCCCGCCGCTCCCGTACGCAGCGGACGGAAAGGCTGCAGGCCGAAGCCTTATTATGGGAATTTGCGGCAAAGAAAGTGCCATAGCAATACAAATGGCATTGTCGATCCCGGCGGACCAATAAGCACCCCGCGACCGGCGACCATTCCGATTAACAGCATCGTGCGGCACGCGATTCCCTTGCGACGGGCAGTAAATCGCACAGTCGCCTACATCCCTATATTTTCCACATTCCGGTCCATCGGCTATCCTGTTTCTCGGCTTGATTGCCAAACCGGCCCATAGGCTTAGCACTTCCGTGCCGCAGCGCACCTCCCCCAGCCGGGCTGGGGGCGAAAAGGGTCGTTACCCCATCCCGCCACAAAACGGCGTTCTGCGGCGATTCCGGTCCAACGCCCCTGAGACCCCGAAATAGAAGCCGGAACCATTGCCGCACTATTTTTCGGAAAAAATCGTCTGCCGTTCGCGCTCCGCAATCGTCTTCACCCACCGCTCCGGCCCCGCCGACCAGTTGTCCCGCGCCCGCGGCGACAAATGCGGATGCTCCAACAGCCATTTCGCCAGTGCCAGCCGGTAATCCGCCGCCACGACCACCGGCAGCAAACCCATCTCCGCCAAATCCCGAGCCCGGAACGAATTGAGCGCCACGGTATAAATCCGCTCCGGATCGAACTTTTCACCCCGTTCCGTTTCGTAGATCGTCACCCGATGGCCGCTGCGCGCCGTCAGGTCTACCCGAAACCGGATGCCCGCCACATCGTCGTGCAGGTAATACGGCACCTTGAGCCGCACCAGATCCGACTGCGACCCCGCGATCCCGAAGAACCGCATCCCGAACACCTTCTCCATAAACTCTTTAAGCTGCCGTCCGGAGAGTCGTACCGTGACCAATTCATTATCGAACCGGAACAGCCGCAGCACATCTCCCAGGCACAACGCCCCTTTCGGTACAAAACCATCCATCACCGGCGGCGCGAAAAACGACACCTCTGCCCCTTGGGCTACATCGAGCTGAAACCGATGAAACAGATCCGCAAATGCCGACGGTCCGAAAAAGCCCTCCCGTGTTCTAACGAGCGTATCCAGCTCCGTCACCGTGTCGAGGAAAAACCGTCTCACCCGCCACTCGTCCTCCGCAAACCACTTTCCATACTCCAAAGAGGGACGAATCCCGCTGAAATCCTGCCGTTTGACCCTGACCGCCGAGCGTCCGTCCACCACATAGCGATCCGCCACCAGCCACTCCGTATCGCCCAGCGAATCCACCGCGCCACGCGTCACCCCGAACAGCGCCAGCACCGAATCCCGTCCACCGCATGTCGCATACCCTATTTTCCGCATTACACGGCCCCTCAGCGAGCTATCCCCCAGCGCCGCATAGATACGGTCGCCCAGCGGCAACTTCCGCACCGGTACGTCGACCAGGAAAACATTTCCTGCCCCCAGCTCCGCCCGCCACGTGTCCGCAAAGGAAGCCACCGCCGCCAGCGAGCCCAATCGTTGACGCTGAGTAAGCCAGTCCGTCGCCGTTGTCCCCGCTCCTCCCGGTGTCACGATCAACCGCTGGTGTACCTGCGCCGCAGCGCCGGAAGCCAGAAAAAAGAGGAAAAGAACCGGGACGATATTTTTCAGATACTTTGTTATCCCGGCGGAAACTCTCGCGCCGGCATACCGCAAAACAGCCACGCCGGAGCTACTCCCGGCGCAGGCCGTCTGCAAGCAGTCCCCGCCGGCCCCGGTCATTTCGACTTTCGAATACCCGATTACAAGGGTAACTTGGAATAAAAGGTTTTTTCTGCGCATTTTTTCGGAGAGTATATGAAAAAGACACACGGTAAGAGGCTATCGGCACAAAGGCAGTTCCAGCCGCCTCAACGAAGAATAGCCCCCAGCGCGCCCTATGCGGCTCGAAGCGCACGCTTCGAACACCCCGGAAAATCACCTAATAAACGAAACTGCTCCCCCCCAGGAACTCCCGCAAAATGGAAGTCGGCGGCAGCTCACGGTCCGGGATCTCCACGAAATAGTCCAGGAACCTCAACAACCTGAGCGCCTCCGCATACTCCGGCGTATTGGCCGGCACCTGCACCAGCAGCGGCTGCGCATACTGCTTCAGGATCGAAATTTCGAAGAACAGCGCCGTATTGACCATCACATCAGCCTGTTCCTGGTACGGGAAGATATACTTATCCTCCCCCCTGCGCACACTCGCCCACCCTTTCAACGTGTCGTACGCCGACCGCCCCCGGTACTTGCTGTCCCGCACGATGCGCCGCAGCAACCGGTTGTCCGTCGTCGAGATGACACTCAGGTCGTCCAGCGACAGCGTCGTCAGCGCCGACGCGTATATCTTGTACTTCAGGCGCTCCTCGATATGCGGCGTCAAGGCCGGGTTCAAGCCGTGAATCCCCTCTACGATCAGGATGCTCCGCTCGTTCAGCTGAAGCGTCGTCCCGTCGTAATAACGCGTTCCGTCCGTGAAACGGAACTTCGGCATCTCCACCTCCTCGCCCGCAAAAAGCCGGTTCAGGTCAGCATTGAACGCCTCGACATCCACCGCCTCCAGCGACTCGAAATCGTAATCCCCATTTTCGTCCCGCGGCGTGTGTTCGCGATCCACGAAATAATCGTCCATCGAAACGGTCTCCGGCTCCAGCCCCAGCACCCGCAGCTGGATCGACAGCCGTTTCGACAGCGTAGTCTTGCCGCTCGACGACGGCCCCGCCACGAAGACGATCTTGACCCCGTTCTTGTTGTGCCGCTCCAGGATGGTATCCGCGATCCGCGCCAGGGTCTTCTCCTGCAACGCCTCGCCCACCTTGATCATCTGACTGGCATCCCCCTCCAGCACCCGCGAGTTGAGCGACCCCACGTCCGAGATCCGCAGGATGTCCGCCCACTCCTTGTTCTGCTGGAACACCGAGAACAGCTTCGGTTCGAGCCGCATCGGCTCCACTTTCGAGCAGTCGTCGCGCCGCGGCATCTGCAAAACGAAGCCGCCGCCGAAAGCCTGCAAGTCGAACACCTTCAGAAACCCGGTGGAAATCACCATCGCCCCGTAGAAATAGCCCGGCAGTCCGCCGAGGTTGTAGACCGTGATAAAATACTGGGGCCGCGTTCCCAGCAAAGCCAGCTTGTCCTCGCAACCGTGCCCGCGGTACAGCTTTTCCACATCCGAAAAC
>CAZAPI010000108.1:0-5668 GCA_964486945.1 uncultured Rikenella sp.
CCTCCACCGCCACCTCGATCTGGCGGCTGCACACCCCGCAAGGCGTGAAACTTACCTTTTTTTCCATCGTTTAGCTTTTGATCCGTCCGTCGCTCCGGACAATATACTTGTAACTCGTCAGCCCCAGCGTGTGCAATTTCTGCGTGCTGTTCTCGATCATCGCCCCCCTCACCTTGTCCCCCGCCCGGTCGAAATAGGGCTGCCGGAGGGTAAAGGTACGGATTTTTTATCAGCCGATTCCGTTGGCATACGGATTGAAAGAGATAGAAAATATGCCTCCGGCCGTAAAAAAAGAACCATGAAAATTTTAACTTTGTAAAGTCTCGTGCGTCAAAGAAATAAGAGGGGGCACGAATCTTCGGCAAGCATTGTCAAAGCATTAAGATATACAGCCATGAAAAAATCCCTAATCATCACGATACTTTCCCTTTGGGCCGTCGCGGGAGCCATGGCTCAGAACGGAGAGTATGTCGACGACCTTTACCGGGGGTCGACCAAAAAGAGCAGGCAGAGCGAGGCTGCGGCGAAATCCTCCGCCAAAGTCTCCTCGCGATCGCAAAAGCAGTCGCAGCAGATGCCGGTTAGCTGGACACCGGGCCGGACATCGTCAGGGGCGGCCTCTGCCGTTTCGACGCAGCCGGCTTCCGATAAAGCGGAGCTGGTGACCAGTTACGACGAAGCGCTGCAGCGCAGGCTCGACGCCTACAAGAATTACAAAGAGCTGGACGACAGCTATTGGCAGCTCATGGAAAGCTACCATACGATGCTGAGCAACAAGTACGATCCGGATCTTTACAACATCATTGTCTTCGGCAACGAAATGTGGGTCGAGCCGGTCTATATTTCGGCCCTGTTCGACGGCAGCGACCCCGCAGCGGGAGTGCGCAGCAAGGAGTTTACGGCTAAGTCGAACACCAACGTGAATATCAGCCTGAACGTCGGGCCCGGCTGGTGGTGGGACAATCCGTGGGACTATTACTGGTACGGCCCGTGGCGGACTCCTTGGTACTGGGGCTACTACGGCGGCTGGTACGGTCCGTATTGGGGCTGGAATTCATATTGGGGCTGGGGCCCTTCGTGGGAGTGGGGCCCCGGTTGGGGACCTGTCGGGCCGGGATATTATCCTCCGCCCCAGGGCGGCGGAGGACGTCCGAACTATGGCCGACCTGTGATCTGGGGCAACAATCCGGGGTGGGGTCCTGCGCCGGGTAATCGTCCGGGCGGCTCTCCAGGACGGCCGGCCTACACGGGCGGCTACCGCCGGAACGAGAACGGCACCGGCGTGCCCATCGATAACGGCAGCGGTTCGGTGAACCGCAGACCGGGCGGTACGGGCGTTTCGATCCGTCCGGGCAGCACCGGAAACCAGTATAGTCCCGCTTCGACCTCCCGTCCGACGGTTGGCGGCAACAGCGGCAAAACCCCCTCCCAGTCGGTCGATCGCTCGTACCGTAGGGACCGGACTTCCGCACCGCGCCGGGAAACGCCGACCCGCAGCGAGCCGAGTTATTCGTCGCCTTCGCGCGGCAGTTTCGGCAGCGGCGGATCGGTCGGTGGAGGCGGCGGTTTCCGGCGCCGGTAATGCGACCCGCGTGGTATGCGGTTTGATAAAATGGAATGGTGCGAAAAATTTTAACGGCATAAGACTGTGAAAAAGAATCTTATACGGACGACCCTGGCGATAGCCGGAGGTTTGGCCCTGGTCGCCGCCGAGGGCGTGCGGGCTCAGGGTTCGGAAGAGCTGCTCATGTTCTCCCGCCAGAATTTCGGCCTGTCGAGCGCGCGTTCCGCCGGTATGGGCGGTGCTTTCACCTCCCTGGGAGCCGATGCGGCCACCATGAGCATCAATCCGGCGGGTATCGCCATGTATGGTAGCGGCGAGGTGAGCATCAGTCCCGGGCTCCGCATATCGGGACGCGCATCGAATTACAGCGGCCCGGGAGGGAACGTTTCCGGACGGATGAACAACACCAAGGCCAATGTGGGGAGTTTCTCGATAGTCTATGCCGGCGACAATTTCGCCGTGGGCTTCGGAATGAACCGCCTGGCCGATTTCAACGGCCGCAGCCGGGCTGTCGGCTACGGCGAACAGTTCTCGATCGGGGATATGTTCGTGGAGCAGCTCTACGGCGCGCCCGTTTCGACCGTCGGATCGTCCGATCCCGATCTCTACCATGCTTTTTTTACCTATCCGCCGGCCATGTGGGGCGCCATTATGGGATATCAGACCGGTCTGGTCGACCCGGTTTCGGGGAGCGACCCGCAGGCGTACACCATGGCGAACGCGATCCGGAACGGCACGTTGCTCTATCCGGAGTGGACGCGCCGCACCTCCGGGGCGATCAACGAATATACCATCAGCGGGGGCTATAACTTCAAGGATATCCTCTACGTGGGAGCGACCCTCGGTATTCAGGATATCTATTACAGCCGCTACGACACCTATTCCGAGCAGGCCTCGGCAGGGAATGTCGGGCTGGAGAGCCTGTTCTACAACCAGAACCTGCGCCTGATCGGTGCCGGGGTGAACCTCAAGGTGGGAGCTACCGTGCGGCCGCTGCCGTGGCTGCGCATCGGCGTGGCCTACCACTCGCCGACGTGGATCAACATGAGCGACGAATACGATGCGGATATGCTCGTCTACGATACCCGTTACCTGAAACCGGGGTACAGCGACACCCCGATCTGGCGGCAGGAGTACAATATGCGGACACCGTCGCGGCTGCTGGCCGGTATCTCGGCTACGATCGGAACGGTGGGTATCGTCAGCGTGGATTACGAGCGGACGTGGTACCAGCATATGAAATACACCTCGGACAGCTACCGGGATATCAATCCCGGCATCGAAGAGACTTACACCCCCTCGAACGTGATTCGGGCCGGGGTGGAATTCCAGCCGGTGCGCTCGCTTTTCGTGCGTGCGGGCTACGGATACAGCAGCTCGGTCTATAAAGCCAGCGAATTTAAGAAATACGGCGAATACCGGCAGTTCTCGGGCGGTGTCGGCTACCGCAATCGGGCGGTGAGCGTCGACCTGGCCTATGTCTACGGCACAACCGACCGGATGCCGTACAAACCGTTCGATTACACGGCGGAGGATAATTATTCGGTTGCCACCGACGGTACGATCTACACGAAAGACAAGAACCACAACGTTATCCTGACGGTGGCGTTCAAATTCTAAAGGTTTGATACGCGGCGAGATATGCGGGCGGGACAGCGGAAAGGCATCCCGCCCGCCGCGTTTTGCCGTTGCCGGTGGAATTCATATCTTTGTGCATCCGAAAAACACAACGAAACTCATGGCAAAAGAGCTCAAAGACCTCACCTCGCGCGAGGAGGACTACAGCAAGTGGTATAATGAATTGGTAGTCAAGGCCGGACTGGCCGAAAACTCCGCTGTGCGCGGCTGCATGGTCATCAAACCCTATGGCTACGCCATTTGGGAGAAAATGCAGCGGGCACTGGACGATATGTTCAAGGAAACCGGGCACGTGAACGCCTATTTCCCGCTCTTTATTCCCAAGTCGTTTTTCTCCAAGGAGGCTCACCACGTCGAAGGTTTTGCCAAGGAGTGCGCCGTGGTGACCCACTACCGCCTCAAAAACGATCCCGACGGGAAAGGAGTGATCGTCGATCCCGACGCCAAGCTCGAAGAGGAGCTGATCGTGCGGCCCACCTCGGAGACCATCATCTGGAATACCTACAAGAACTGGATCCAGTCCTACCGCGACCTGCCGATCCTTTGCAACCAGTGGGCCAATGTGGTGCGGTGGGAGATGCGCACGCGGCTGTTCCTGCGCACTGCCGAATTCCTGTGGCAGGAGGGGCATACCGCCCATGCCACCAAGGAGGAAGCGATCGAGGAGGCGAAAAAAATGATCGGGGTGTACCGTGATTTTGCCGAGCAGTGGCTCGCCGTGCCGGTGATCGTGGGGCATAAGAGCGACAGCGAACGCTTCGCCGGGGCGGACGATACGCTGACCATCGAAGCGCTGATGCAGGACGGCAAGGCTTTGCAAAGCGGAACATCGCACTTCCTGGGGCAGAACTTCGCCAAGGCGTTCGACGTGCAGTTCACCAATAAAGAAGGGCAGCTCGATTATGTGTGGGCGACATCGTGGGGGGTGTCGACGCGGCTGATGGGAGCATTGATTATGGCCCACTCGGATAACAACGGGCTGGTGCTGCCGCCGAAGCTGGCTCCGATACAAGTGGTGATGGTGCCGATCTACAAGGGCGAGGCGGAGTTGGCGGCCATTGTTTCGAAAATGGAGGAGATCGCCGCGGAACTCAAGGCGAAAGGCATATCCGTGAAGATCGACGATCGCGACAATGTCCGCAGTGGGTTCAAATTCGCGGAGTATGAGCTGAAAGGGGTGCCGGTGCGGCTGGCCGTCGGGCCGCGCGACCTGGCGAACGGGACGGTGGAACTGGCCAGACGCGATACGCTGACCAAGGAGAGCGTCCCGGCAGAGGGGATTGCAGAACGTATTGAAAAACTGTTGGAAGATATTCAGCAGGGCATATACGACAAGGCGCTGAAATTCCGCGACTCCATGATTACCAAAGTGGATTCCTACGACGAATTCAAGAAAGTGCTGGAGGAGAAAGGCGGGTTTATTCTGGCCCACTGGGACGGCACGCCGGAGACCGAGGAACTTATCAAGAACGAAACCAAAGCCACGATCCGGTGTATTCCGGTCGATGCGCCGGAGGAAGAGGGGGTTTGCATTATCTCAGGCAAACCGTCGCATCGCCGCGTACTTTTCGCCAAATCGTACTAAACGATCGTCTTACGAAATGGACGGGTGCTGTCTGCATGATAGACAGTACCCGTTTTGTTTTTTTTGACGGGTATAGCTTGGACTATCATTGCGCTATTGGGAGTGGCGTAGTATCCGGATGAAAACGGGCATCCGAAAATCGGGATCGGAACCTCACGTGTTGAGTGTCAGGCCGTTTGAAAACGGAGTGCAGGATGTCGATCCGTCCGTTCCCGAAATTGAATTCCGTTTCAACGAACCGATGCACGGCTTCAGCTTCGGTTACGGTCCCCTCGGCGGGAGAGGTGGCCGGAAAACGGGCGGAGAGAAGTCCGGTACGGAATTTCAGATCCAGGTGTTGGAAGATTTTTCGGTTCGAAATAAGGCGGGCGTATCGGCTGAAGGGTATTTTTAGCAATTCCGGACCCGAAAATGACGATTTTGTTTTTCATTGATTTACAGGCTGGTTTCGGACGTGCGACAAAAATATTCGAAAAATTTTTCGAAAAAGATTTGCAGAAATCGAAAAGGTCGCTACCTTTGCATCCGCAATCACGAAAACACACACCCTTGTTCATTGCTACGGCGATGGGAGAAGAGGAAAAGTGAAAAAAAGTTTTTGTGAATTGAAAAAATTGACATACCTTTGTAATCCCTTTCTGCCGGATTTTTCCGGTGCGACAAGCGGAGCAAAAATGAAGATATGAACCTTCGGGTTTAAGTTCTTTGAATTACTGTGAAAAGTTAATGATAATTTGTAATGTAGTACAATTTGTCAATTCCTGATTCCGGCGCCGCGAGGCGAACCGGAGCAAGAAAATCATCGGTCAGGCATACTCAAAATATTTTCATACTATGGAGAGTTTGATCCTGGCTCAGGATGAACGCTAGCGGCAGGCCTA
>CAZAPI010000109.1:0-5667 GCA_964486945.1 uncultured Rikenella sp.
TCGGAACGCGCTACTCGCTCCCAGCCTTACTGCGGCTCCGCGCTAAAGCGCTCCGCCGCAGCCGCTGAGCACTCCGACCGGGCTGGAACTACCCTATGTACAGCGGCAGGCCCGGCAATCCTCCCGGATCGCGCTATTCGCTCACAGCCTTATGCGGCTCGAAGCGCGCGCTTCGAGCCGAAACCCAACACCAAAGAAAAAGCCGGAACCCGAACAAACTGCAAACAAAAAAGCGGCTGCCGTCCAAAAGGACGGCAGCCGCTCGAAAACCTCACAGACCGAGGAAGCTACTTCACCTCGTGCGACAGCTGCGACGGACTCACCCGCACATACCCGTCCGCCCCCGGAGCCTTCACGAAGAAAGTGATCTCGTTCCAGTCATTCGGCCAGCCATGCTTAACCATATTGTTAAACACCAGCTTGAACGGATGCTTGCCCGCTGCCATGGCGCGGGTCGTCTTGCGACGTTGGAACCGGCTCGCCGCCTCCTGCCCGTTCTTCATCAGCAGCTCGCCGTCGATCCACAATTCATCCACATCCGTCGTAAAGCCGTACACACCGTCTTCCGGCAGCTCCACGAGCCCCTCGTACACCGTCAGCGAATTGGCCTCCACCGGCGAGTCAGGCGCATTCCCGCGCCGGAAATAACGCACCACCGTGTCCGGGCCGAACACTGCGGCCGCCACCTGTTCATCCGTCACGAACAGCCCCGGAGCCACGCGCATCACCACGCCCGAATCCGCCCGGACGACCTCCGTCGCCGGCTTCGGCGTTTGTTTTTCGACCCGGATCGTCCGCACCCGGCTCATCTTGCCCTGCGGCAGCAGCGTCGCTATCTTGATCTCCACCGGAGCATCTCCGCCAATCATCAACGTATCGGCATCCACCTCCGATTGAGTTGTCGGTTCGGAGCCGTCCAGCGTGTAGACCATCGGCAGGCTGCGCGTATTGTTGAACGGCACCGCCACCGAATCGCCCGTGAACGCCACCACGTCCACCAGCGTCCCCTCCGGCATCGGGATATGGTAAGTGATCCCGCGATAGTCCAGCCGCACCTGCGCATTGACCACGCGCCGCTGGAAATCCTCCCAGTCCTTGCGGGTGTTCGGCGACCAATCCAGTTCGGCCAGCGCCAGCACGCGCGGATAGTACATATATTCGCGTTGCTCGTCCGAGAGGATATACTCCGACCACAGGTTGCCCTGCACCCCGACAATGTATTTGCCGATCTCCGCCGGCATCGTGTCCGGCACCGGATTGTAGCCGTATACCTTCTCCAGCGTCGAATAGCCTCCGATCGAAGCCGGTTCCACCTCCGCCGCTCCTTGCTGGTGGTCGAGGTAGAAGCCCGCGCTGTTCGGCGTCATGATCACGTCATGCTGCTGCCTGGCCGCCGCAATGCCGCCCGCTTCGCCGCGCCAGCTCATCACCGTGGCCGACGGGGCCAGCCCGCCTTCCAGGATCTCGTCCCAGCCGATAATCTTCCGGCCGTTCGCATTGGCGAACTTCTCCATCCGCGTGATCGTGTAGCTCTGCAGCATCTCCTCGGCGGAGTGCCGTTTGCCGTCCGCGCCCGGTTTGGCCGCCAGTTTGTCCAGCCCCAGCGCCTTGATCCGCGCCTGGCAGTCCGGACAGCTCTTCCAGCGCACCTTCAGGCACTCGTCGCCCCCGATATGGACATACTCGCTCGGAAAGAGTTCGAACACTTCGGCCAGCACATTTTCCAGGAACCTGAAAGTCGTGTCCTTGCCCGGACAGAAGACATCGTCCTCCACGCCCCAGACGATGCGCGGCTGGTCGAACGGGCCGCCCGTGCACGACAGCTCCGGGTGCGACACCAGCGCCGCCTTGGCATGGCCGGGCATTTCGATCTCCGGGATCACATCGATAAACCGTTCCTGCGCGTAGGCCACCACCTCTTTGATCTCCTCCTGCGTGTAGAATCCGCCGTACTTCGAGCCGTCGCCCTCGATACGCCACGAACCCTTTTCCGTCAGTTCCGGGTACCTTTTGATCTCGATGGTCCACAGCTGGTCGTCGGTCAGGTGCCAGTGGAACTTGTTGAGCTTGAGCATCGCCATCACGTCCAGCTGTTTTTTGATGAAATCCACTCCTGCGAAGTGGCGCGCCGGGTCGAAATGGACACCCCGGTACCCGAAACGCGGCTCGTCTTCGATCGTCACCGCCGGCACCGTCCATTCGACACCCCTGACCCTTGCCGGGCTTTCGATCTCGGCCGGGAGCAGCTGCAAAAGGGTCTGCATCCCGTAGAACGCCCCCGCCGGGGCCGCCGCCGCTATGGTCACCCCTTTCGGTGTCGAGACAAAGGTATATCCCTCCGCATTGGCGATGGTAGTGTCCCGCACGAAATAGATATAGTTATCCGACGGCGCAACCTGCACCTGTTTCAGGTCGAAGCCCGTGGAGCCTTTGACCTTCGCGGCGAGGTAGTCCGTCGCCGGGGCAAAGTCCGGCTCGTCGCAGGCGATGGCCGTCTTGCCGTCCAGCGTGAAGGCTCCCTCGTTGCGGGTCATTTCCGCCGGAACCGGTATGATATTGATCCCCTCGTTCCAGCTTTCGGTTTCGGGTGCCGAGCACGACACGACGCCCAACGCGAAGAACGCGCAGGCCCCGACAGCGATACCCGACAGACGAATTTGTTTTTTCATAGTTATGGTTGATATTAGTTTGGGTTAATCTGACTCCTCCATATCCGACACAGGCGGTGCACACAGCATCGCCCGTATCCTTTTTTTCCATATCCTGTCCGCAGATGATTTGCGTTTCCGGCACAAAACTTCTGCATCAGCGGCCAGCCCGAACCGATGCCGCAGCCGAGTTGCCATCAGGCTCGCCTGAATGACTGAGGCGCAAGGAGGCAACCCTCCCCGGGCGTAGGCCAGTCGCCGCGGGCACTCCGTCCGGGCTGTAACCACCCCATGGCCGCACGGCAAGGAGGAAAACAAGTGAGGCGCGGTTAACACTCGCTGCACTCCTATGCGCCCCTGCGCCCCCGTTGGCTTCGGGCCCAAAGACCTCGACCGGATCGGTCAACAGTCACCAATCTACCACGCGAACAGCGGGAAATCCGCCATCATCGCATTCACCTCTGCCCGCACAGCGTCGATCACCGACTGATCCTCCGGCGCATTCAGCACCCGGTCGATCAACTCCACGATCACAGGCATGTGTTCCTCTTTCAGCCCCCGCGTCGTAACGGCCGGCGTCCCCACCCGAATCCCGGAAGTCAGGAACGGCGAGCGGCTGTCGAACGGCACCATGTTCTTATTGGTCGTAATGTCCGCGGCCACCAAAGCCCGCTCGGCCAGCTTGCCCGTCAGCTCCGGAAATTTGGAACGCAGGTCGATCAGCATCAGGTGGTTGTCCGTCCCGCCCGAGATGATCTTGTAGCCCTTGTCCACGAAAGCCTTCGCCATCGCCTGCGCATTCTTAATCACCTGTTTCTGATACTCCTTGTACGAAGGTTGCAAAGCCTCGCCGAACGCCACCGCTTTTGCGGCAATAACGTGTTCCAGCGGTCCGCCCTGCACACCGGGGAATACGGCGGAATTGAGCATCGCCGACATCTTCTTGATCTCGCCTTTCGGTGTCTTGACCCCCCACCAGTTCTCGAAATCCTTGCCCACCAGAATGATCCCCCCGCGGGGCCCGCGCAGCGTCTTGTGCGTCGTCGAAGTCACGATATGCGCATACTTGACCGGATTTTCCAGCAGCCCAGCAGCCACCAGCCCCGCCGTATGGGCCATGTCTACCCACAGCACCGCCCCCACCTTGTCCGCAATCTCGCGCATGCGCTTGTAGTCCCACTCACGGCTGTAAGCCGAAGCCCCGCCGATGATCATCCGCGGCTTATGCTCCAAGGCCAGCGCCTCCATCTTGTCGTAGTCGATGGTCCCCGTCGCCTCGTCCACCTGATAACCGACCGGGTTATAGAGAATCCCCGAGAAATTGACCGGCGAGCCGTGCGTGAGGTGTCCCCCGTGCGCCAGGTCCAGCCCCATGAAGGTATCCCCCGGCCGCAGCACCGAAAGGAACACCGCCATATTGGCCTGTGCCCCCGAGTGGGGCTGCACGTTGGCGTACTCGGCTCCGTAAAGCTCGCACACCCGGTCGATGGCCAGCTGCTCCACCCGGTCGATCACCTGGCACCCCCCGTAATAGCGGGCGTTCGGATACCCCTCCGCATACTTGTTGGTGAGTACGGAGCCCATGGCCTCCATCACCTCTTCGCTGACGAAGTTCTCGGAAGCGATCAGTTCGATGCCGTGCATCTGGCGGGCGCGTTCCTGCCCGATAAGGTCGAAAATGGCTGTATCGCGGTTCATTTTCTCTTGAGTATTATAAAGTTATGTATTCAGATTCAACAAATCACCGCGTAAAGGTAGGCAAAATTTCAGACCCCCGCCAACAGGCCGTCCCATATCCGGGAAAAATATTATCTTTGCCGATGTTACACATCGGCTTAAACAGGCTGCGCCTCGGCAATTCGGACAAGTTCGATTGCGCTCGGCTTGCGTTGTTTTTGCCTTAGTTTATACAAATCAAAACCAAAAGCAGACATGAAACTTCTCGAAGGAAAAGTCGCAGTCATCACTGGTGCAGCGCGCGGGATCGGCAAAGCCATCGCCCTGAAATTCGCGCAGGAAGGCGCCGACATCGCTTTCACCGACCTGAACGAAGACGACAACTTCCGGAATACGGAAAAAGAGATCGCCGCCCTGGGCGTCAAGGCCAAGGGATATGCCTCCAACGCCGCCGACTTCGCGCAGGCCGGGGAGACGATCGACAAAATCGTCAAGGATTTCGGCAAGGTGGACATCCTGGTGAACAATGCCGGGATCACGCGGGACGGGCTCCTGATGCGCATGACCGAACAGCAGTGGGACATGGTCATCAACGTCAACCTCAAGTCGGCGTTCAACCTGACCAAAGCGGTGATTCCGCACATGATGAAGCAGCGTTCGGGGTCCATCGTCAATATGAGTTCCGTGGTAGGCGTGAGCGGGAATGCCGGACAGGCCAACTATTCGGCATCGAAAGCCGGGATGATCGGGCTGACCAAGTCTACCGCCAAGGAACTGGGATCGCGCGGCATCCGTTGCAACGCCATCGCGCCGGGCTTCATCATTACCGACATGACCGGGGCGCTGCCGGAAGACGTGCGCAAGGACTGGGAGGCCAAAATTCCGCTCAAGCGCGGCGGTACGCCGGATGATGTGGCCAACGTCTGCACTTTCCTGGCTTCGGATCTGGCCGGGTACGTGACCGGACAGGTGGTGCACTGCTGCGGCGGGATGAACATGTAATTTCCTTCGTTGCTTCGGCAACCGGCCAAGGCTCCTCCCCGCAATAGGGGAGGAGCCTTTCTTTTTTCGTCCCTTGTCATCCGGGCTGGGAGTGTCCAAAAGCAGCAACAGGGAGGGGCGGCACCTGCGGGCCGACCGCTGGGCGGAGACTTTCCCCGATCGCCAACGACCGCCCGCTAACACGGAAACTTCTTCACTTGCCAGCGACCACAAGATCATGCGGGGACTTAGCTCCTCGTTCTGTCGTTTTCGGGCCGCCCCATATAACACGGGGACTATATACCCTTTCGGCGACCGCCTGCGGGACTAAGCAACGAAGCCTTTAGCGAAGTTGCGGCTC
>CAZAPI010000110.1:0-5634 GCA_964486945.1 uncultured Rikenella sp.
TGTGCCCAGAACAAGACTCGAACTTGCACGCCGAAAACCGGCACTACCCCCTCAAAGTAGCGTGTCTACCAATTTCACCATCTGGGCATAACAGCCATTCCCACAGGAACAGCGGCACAAAGGTAACGCTTTTTTGATTCCCTGCAAGCCCATGCCGCAAAAAAATCGAAAAACAGCCCCCTCACCGCCCCAAGCCGCACCAAACCCGAGAAAAATACCTAAATTTGCAGTTCACACGTTTCTTAACAGAACCGAACCCATTTAATACCTAAGGTATGATCAACATCACCTTCCCCGACGGCAGCAGTCGTAAGTTCGCCGCGGGCACCACTCCGCTCCAAGTCGCCGAATCGATCAGCCCCCGGCTGGCAGAAGAGACCTTCGCAGCGACCGTCAACGGCCAAAGCTGGGACATCCAGAAACCGATCGACACCGACGCGGAAATCAAACTGCACAAATGGGACGACCCGGAAGCCAAACACGCCTTCTGGCACTCCTCGTCCCACCTGCTGGCAGCCGCACTGGAACAGCTCTACCCCGGCATCAAATTCGGCATCGGGCCGGCCATCGAAAACGGCTTTTACTACGACGTAGACTCCCCCACCCCGATCACCGAAGGAGACCTGCCCAAAATCGAGCAGAAGATGCTGGAACTGGCACGGGAGAAACAGCACTTCGACCGCCGCGAAGTCTCCAAAGCCGAAGCAATGGAGACCTACACGAAGAAAGGCGACGAATACAAATGCGAACTGATCGGCGACCTGACCGACGGGACGATCACCTTCTATACCAACGGCACCTACACCGACCTGTGCCGCGGGCCGCACTTAGCCACGACAGCGCCGATCAAAGCCGTGAAACTGACCTCAGTAGCCGGAGCCTACTGGCGGGGAGACGAAAAGCGGAAGATGCTGACCCGCATCTACGGGATCACCTTCCCCAAAAAATCGATGCTGGACGAATACCTGGCCCTGATCGAAGAAGCCAAAAAACGCGACCACCGGAAACTCGGGAAAGAACTCGAACTCTTCACCTTCAGCCCGCGAGTGGGACAAGGCCTGCCGCTGTGGCTGCCCAAAGGAGCAGCACTGCGCGAACGGCTCGAAAACTTCCTCAAAGGAGTACAGAAACAATACGGATACGAACAGGTAATCACCCCGCATATCGGGATGAAAGACCTGTACGTAACCTCCGGGCACTACGCCAAATACGGAAAAGACAGCTTCCAGCCGATCCACACACCGGACGAAAACGAAGAATTCCTGCTCAAACCGATGAACTGCCCGCACCACTGCGAAATATACCGTTCCAAACCACGGTCCTATAAAGACCTGCCCGTGCGACTGGCAGAATTCGGAACAGTATACCGCTACGAAATGAGCGGCGAACTGCACGGCCTGACCCGCGTACGCGGATTCACGCAGGACGACGCACACCTATTCTGCCGCCCGGACCAGCTCAAAGAGGAATTCAAGAAAGTAATCGACATCGTCCTCTACATCTTCAAGACCCTGGACTTCAAGGAATTCACAGCACAAGTTTCGCTGCGCGACCCGGAGAACAAAGAGAAATACATCGGCACAGACGAAAACTGGCACAAAGCCGAGACCGCAATCATCGAGGCAGCCGCCGAAAAAGGACTCGCCACGACAGTAGAGACCGGCGAAGCAGCCTTCTACGGGCCGAAACTCGACTTCATGGTCAAAGACGCCCTGGGACGCAAATGGCAGCTGGGAACGATCCAGGTAGACTACAACCTCCCCGAACGCTTCGACCTGACCTACAAAGGCTCAGACGACAAAGAACACCGTCCGATCATGATCCACCGCGCACCATTCGGCTCGATGGAACGTTTCGTAGCCGTACTGCTGGAACACACCGGCGGCAAATTCCCGCTGTGGCTCACCCCGGAACAGGCCGTCGTGCTGCCGATCAGCGAAAAGTACAACGACTACGCGAAAAAAGTTGCTAAATTGCTGAATAATTGCGATATTCGCACCCGCATTGACGACCGCAACGAGAAAATCGGCCGCAAGATCCGCGACAACGAGCTGGCCCGCACACCGATCCTGCTCATTGTCGGAGAAACGGAACAGGCAAACGACACCGTGACCGTACGCATGCAGGGCGAAGGGAAAGACCGGGGAGCAATGACACTGCCCGAGTTCACCGAAATGGTAGCCGACAAAGTGGCAGAAGAGATCCGGCCCATCGCCGACAACATCTGATGGCACACAATTTGCAGCCGCCGTACAGGAATTTAACCATACTAAGGAGGACAAAACTATAGCACTGCCACCAAGACCCAGATCGCCGCGCCCCCCCTACCGGGGCCGCGTGCAGAAAGAGAACCCGCACAAAATCAACCGGGAGATCACAGCACCGCAAGTAAGGCTTGTGGGCGACAACATCGAACGGCCCGACGTCTACACGCTGGCCGAGGCGCTGCGCATGGCGCAGGAACAGGAACTCGACCTGGTCGAAATCTCGCCCAAGGCCGAACCGCCGGTATGCCGCATCATCGACTACCAGAAATTCCTGTACCAACAGAAGAAAAAAGCCAAGGAAATCAAGGCCAAAGCCATCAAAGTCGTAGTCAAAGAGATCCGCTTCGGACCGCAGACAGACGACCACGACTACAATTTCAAGCTCAAGCACGCCGAGAACTTCCTCAAGGAAGGAGCCAAAGTGAAAGCATACGTCTTCTTCCGCGGCCGCCAGATCGTCTTCAAGGACCAGGGTGAGATTCTCCTGCTCCGCTTCACGCAAGACCTCGAAGAGTGGGCCAAAGTGGAACAGATGCCCAAGCTCGAAGGGAAACGCATGAGCATCATGCTGGCCCCCAAGCCCAAGAAATGACAAACACACACTATTAACCAACCTAAAATAATTTCGACCATGCCGAAAATGAAAACCGTCGCCGCCGCCAAAAAGCGATTTACGCTGACCGGCACCGGCAAAGTGAAGAGGAAACACGCCTTCAAAAGCCACATCCTCACAAAAAAAACGACCAAACAGAAACGCAATCTCACCCACACCGGGACCATGAGCGCTACCGACACACCGGCCGTCAAGCTGATGCTGGTCAAATAGCGTCTGCGCCTTTTGTTTGTACGGCTTCCGCCCCCAGCCGCAAAAAATCGGGCGACTACTTTATTTTTAACCAAGATCGCGTCCGGCGAGGCCTACGCCTCGTCAAGAGTCTGTAAAACGACCGCCGGCCGTTCGAAAAACGCATTACTATGCCAAGAAGTGTAAACGCGGTAGCCAGCCGGGCACGCCGCAAAAAGGTCCTCAAGCTCGCCAAAGGTAACTTCGGCTCACGCTCAAACGTATGGACCGTTGCCAAAAACACGGTAGAAAAAGGGCTGACCTACGCCTACCGTGACCGCAAGAACAAAAAACGCAATTTCCGCGGCCTGTGGATCCAGCGTATCAACGCAGCCGTCCGCGCCAACGGGATGACCTATTCCGAATTCATGGGCAAAGTCAACGCCAAAGGGATCGCCCTGAACCGCAAGGTACTGGCCGACCTGGCGATGAACCACCCGACGGCTTTCGCCGAAATTATCAAAACGGTTAAATAGTGCGTCAGGGCTCAGCGAGAACGCTGAGCCCTGATTTTTTACAGCGGCGGCTGTTTCGCGGAACGCAAGTTCCGAGGAACAGCCGCCGCCCTTTTCCGGCACAGAAATTGCAGATTTTATCGAGAGTCAGCTAACACTTCAGTACGCCCCACAGCCAGCGGAGAGTTCCGCAGGCACATCTACTGCTCGTCTGCGACCGCAAGGTCGCGTGCCCCGTAGCCAGCGGTACCGCTGCTGACAATCGTCGAACAAGCCGTTCTGCGACGGACCCACACTTCGATGAAATTCCGCGACGGAATGCCACAGGATCCGGACGGAGAAGAGTTCTAACTAAGATTCCGCCTACAGACGAAGTAGATCAGCGCATCCACCCGTCCATTTTATACACCTTTCCAATCAACCGGCACACCCTGTCCCCGCCATCGGGCCTGAACCACACCTCCACCCGCACGGCAAAATATTCTCCCCCAATACCCTCGTAAACGACAAACGGGCTCCGATGACACAATCGCCGGAACCCGGATCATGGTCCGCCGCTCAATCCGACCGGGCGACAAAGGTATGTTTTCCGTCGCTTCGAAACATCACAGCCACAGAGTCCCGGACGGCAGATCGGAAGCCTAAAAGTCGTATCGGTACATACCGCCTTGGAAATCGGCGTAAACGACCAGCGCAGCGGCAGCGGAACTATCGACAGGGATAGTGTCGCATGCGCCGTAAGGAACCGGTTCCTCGCACATCAGAGTATCGGGAATGGGATATGTTCGCGTCCGAACGGATCGGTATCAGGTTCCATCTCAGCCCGGAAAAGACCGACAAGACCCGCATATAAGAAGACAAGGATACCGACCGACGAACAAACGACACCGCCGACATTCCACCATCCGGCACGCCTACGGCGTTTCACGAAAGCACGAACGACCGTTCCGATCTGAAAAAGCAGTACTAAACGCAGTCACGATAGGGAACCGACTTCGACAAACAGCCAATAGGTCACCCCCAGCAACATCCAACACCCGAGGACAGGTACCCACCGTTCCGCTACATCCACCTCTTACGTTTGAAGAAATAGAGAGTCAGGCCGATAGACAGCACCATCAGCCCGATGGCGAACTCGAACCCGTAGGGCCATTCGTCGAACGGCGAGAGGCGGTAGTTCATCCCATAGATGCCGGCGATCAGGGTCGGCGGCATGAAGATCACCGAGAGGATGGTAAACATTTTGATGATCTTGTTCTGCTCGATATTGATCAGCCCCATGAAAGTGTCTTGCAGGAATTCGAGCCGTTCGAAGCTGAAATCGGCGTGGTTTAGCAGCGACCCGACGTCCTTGATCATAATCGTGACCCGGGGATAGATGTCGTTCGGGAACCGCTCGCTGCGTTGGATACCGGAGAGCAGCCTCTGGCGGTCGAAGATGCTCTCGCGCAGGATCATGGTATTCTCCTGCAATCGGTTGATGTCCAGCAGGACCTCCTTATCGACGCTCTTGTCCACGTCGTTGTTTACAGCATTGAGGCTGGCGATCTGCCGCGAGATGATCTCGACCATGTCGGCATCGAGGTCGATTCGGGCTTCGAGTATCGAGATGAGCACGTGGTACCCGGTGGTGTACGACCGGTAGTTCATCTGTATCTTGCGGCTGGCTTCGCTGAATGTGCGCAGATCGGTATTCCGCTCGGAGACGAGCAGCCCTTCGCTGAGAATGAACGACACGGTTTCGACTTCGAACCCACCCTCTTTGAGGATGGTGAAGCTGGTGTTACAGATTATGGAATCTTCGAGTTCGGAGTACCGTGACGATGTTTCGATCTCTTCGGCTTGCTGTCGGGTCAGGAGGTTGACATCGAGGAAGCTCTCCACGAGCTTACGTTCTTTGGCGGTGGGGACCACCAGGTCGATCCACAACAAGTCGTCGTACCCGAGTTCCTCGAACACTTTGGGTTCGGGATCGCGGATGATCTTATTGATGGATTTCAGGTAAAGTATGATCATTTCGCTCGTTCCTCTCTTTAATCGTTTAATAAACGGTTCTTTTATTTGTACT
>CAZAPI010000111.1:0-5554 GCA_964486945.1 uncultured Rikenella sp.
CCGCAACTACGCCCAAGGCTTCGTTGCTTAGTCCCGCAGGCGGTCCCCGAAACCGACTAATGCGAAGCCGAATGGTCCTGCGCCCAAGCCGCTTCGCCCGGAGGTCGCGGCCCGAACCCGAAAAAGCGAGTAGCCTGTATTCCCGCGACACCAGCGGTGCGAGGCCGACCCCGAGAGAGCGAAAAACAGAACGAATAAATAGAAACGCATCATAAGATCACGGATCATGGAAAACAAACTGCAACAACTCACCGAAAAACTGTATAACGAGGGACTCTCGAAAGGGCGGGCCGAGGCCGAGGCCGTGCTGGCCAAAGCACACGAAGATGCGGAGAAGATCGTGGCAGAGGCGCAGGACCAGGCCAAAGCGATCGTGGCCGACGCCCGGAAAGCAGCAGCGCAGCTCCAAGCCAATGCGGAAAGCGAAGTGCGGCTCGCAGCAGGACAGCTCAAAAGCGCGCTGAGACAACAGATAGAGGAGATGGTCCAAATGCAGGTGGTCACGCCGCAGGTGACACAGGCGTGGCGCGACAACTCATTTATCAAAGAGCTGGCCGTGGCGGCCGTACAGGCCCTCGGGCCGGAGAACGGCCTTCGCGTGGTGCTGCCGGAGAACCGGGGCGCCGAGCTGACGGAAGCGGTGAAAAACTCTCTGGCAGAAAAATTCGGCACCGAAAACGGAGTGGAAGTCGTCACGGATGCGAAAGTGCGGGTGCCGTTCCGCATCGCAGTGCGCGAAAAGGGCTACTACGTGAGCTTCTCCGATGCGGATTTCGACGCACTGTTCCGGTCGTATCTCCGGCCGAAAGTGTCGGAACTGCTTTTCGGAGAGGCCGGGAAATAGTCGGCGGTGATTTCGTTTAATACAGGAGAAACGGGCGTATGCAGTATTATTATCTGATCGCGGGGCTGACAGAGTATCCGTTCGACATCGACAATGCGGTGTCGGGAGGGCTGCGCGTGGAAGTGCCGCAGATCAAAGCCCAGGTGATGGGCGAATTGTCGCCGGCAGACAGGCGGGCAGCGGAGCTGCTCTACACGTATTACGATATCGAGAATATCGTGCGGTATGTGCGAGGCTCGAAGCTGCCGTTCAACGAGTTGGGGAATTTGTCGAGAGAAGATGTCGCACTGTTGGTGGATGGGACAGTGTCGGGAAGCGACGCAGAGACGCTGCTGCCCGAGGAGCTGGCGGAACGGGAGCAGAGACTGGCAGTGCCGGGTGCGGTGCGGATGGTAGTGGAGCGCTTCAGGGGAGCGGTCGCCGGAGAAGGGAACGCCAATGCCCCGGATCCGCAGGATTTCGCGCCGTTGAACGTGGACGACCTGGAGCGGGAGCTGTTTCAGAGCTTTTACAAGGCTTGCGGGGCAGCCTCATCGGCTCGGGGAGACGGCCAGGCGCTGGCGGATTTATGGCCGGTGAGCTTCGTGCCGGAATACCTGCGGCAATGGGCCGAGTATGACCGGACAGTGCGCAATATCGTGGCAGCGTACAAGGCGCGGCAGCTGGGGCTGCCGGCGGAAGTCAAGGCAGGAATGATCGTGGAGCCGGCCCTCGAGATCAAGGATGCGTATATCAACGGGCAGGCGGCGGATTTCGGGATGAGGGACATTTTCCCGTACACAGAGGAACTCTTGCAGGTGCTGGAGACCGAGGACTTCGTCGAACGGGAGCGCAAGATGGACGAGTTGCGGGTGCAGATGGCGGACGACCTGGCAGAGCATGACTATTTCGGGATCGGGAGAGTGCTGGACTACCTGATCCGGCTCAACATCCTGCACCGCTGGGCGGCGCTGGACGCAGAGCGGGGAAGAAGCGATTTCCGCGAGATGGTGTCGGCGCTGACCGACCCGGAAAAGATCGTGGAGTCAGTGGGGCTTTGACCGGGGGCCGAAGGTGCTTTTCGGGCTTACCGCCCGGCGTAGCTACGCAGTATCCCCCCCCGGCGCGAGCAGCCCTCGGTCGTTTTGTCCGGGTTCGCAACGCTTTAAGGAACGTCCGCGCGTGGCAGCCGTCGACCGTTTTGTCGAACCGGCCGATTGCCTGAGGGAAATTACAGTCCGGCAGGAAAGCCCGAAAACCCCGCCCGCCCAAAGGGTAAGAATATAGGGGTAGTCAAAGCCTCGCGCCCAGCGCGAACACGCCCCCGCATACACCGTTATAGAGAAAGACGGTCGGGAAATTTGGAGATAATGGCGAACGGAGCGCCACGGCAGGAGCAGAAGCGAATAGCCGTTTGCGGCAGCCCGGCAGCCAGGGGCAACGGCAGGGGCGACAGGGATGATGGCAGGGGCGGCGGCAAGGCCAAACCGGCGGCAGTGACATGAGCCCCACGGAAAGGGCGCGATGAACGAGAAATTAAAAGTAAAAAACAACCATAAATGAAAACAACGGGCGAAGTAATCGGTATTATTGCCAACCTGGTGACAGTCAAGACCTCCGGGCCGGTGTCGCAGAACGAGATCTGCTACATCCTGATGGACGGGGGCGTGAGGCTGATGGCCGAGGTGATCAAGGTGATCGGCGACAAGGCATACGTGCAGGTATTCGAAAGCACACGGGGCCTCCGTGGCGGGGCTCGTGTGGAGTTCGAGGGGCACATGCTGGAGGCGACCCTCGGGCCGGGGCTCCTGACGCGGATCTACGACGGCCTGCAGAACGACTTGCAGGCCATGGAGGGAGTGTTCCTCAAACGCGGAGAGTACAACGACCCCCTGGACTATGAGTCGCGGTGGGATTTCACGCCGCTTATCGAGTTGGGCGAACGTGAGACTTATGTACAGGCAGGAGACTGGCTGGGCTGGGTCCCCGAGGGCTGGTTGCAGCACAAGATCATGGTGCCGTTCAAAATGGCAGGGAGCTACCGCCTGAAGTGGATCGCACCGGCCGGGAACTACAAGATTACCGATACTATCGCGACAGTAGTGGATTCGGAAGGAGTGGAGCACGGGCTGTCGATGGTCCAGAAATGGCCGGTGAAAGTGGCGATGGGAGGCTTTACGGATAAACCGCGGCCATTCAAGACGATGGAGACAGGATTCCGGGCTATCGACACGTTTAACCCGATCGCCGAGGGAGGGACCGGATTTATTCCGGGGCCGTTCGGCGCCGGCAAGACAGTGCTGCAGCATGGGATCTCGAAACAGGCCGATGCAGACGTGATCATCATCGCAGCCTGCGGGGAGCGGGCAAACGAAGTCGTGGAGACATTCGTGGAATTCCCGGAACTGGACGACCCGCGCACAGGCCGGAAGCTGATGGAGCGTACGACGATTATTGCAAACACTTCGAACATGCCGGTATCGGCGCGTGAGGCATCGGTGTATACTGCCATGACCTTAGGGGAATACTATCGGGCGATGGGCCTGAAAGTCCTGCTGTTGGCCGACTCCACGTCGCGCTGGGCGCAGGCTTTGCGCGAGATGTCCAATCGTTTGGAAGAGCTGCCCGGGCAGGACGCATTCCCCGTGGACCTGTCGGCAATCATATCGAACTTCTACGCGCGGGCAGGAGTCGTGTACCTGAATAATGGGCAGACCGGCTCGGTGACCTTCATCGGGACAGTGTCGCCGGCCGGGGGTAACCTCAAGGAACCGGTGACCGAATCCACCAAAAAAGCGGCTCGGTGCTTCTATGCGCTGTCACAGGCCCGGGCCGACTCCAAACGCTATCCCGCGATCGACCCGCTGGAAAGCTATTCGAAATACCTGGAATATCCGGAGATCATCGGCTACCTGAACGAGAATTACGGCAGCGAGTGGGTGACCAAAGTGCAGGCCTCCAAAGCGATGGTGCAGCGGGGCAAGGAAGCCTTCGAACAGATCAACATCCTGGGCGACGACGGCGTTCCGGTGGAATACCACGACCGCTACTGGAAGTCGGAGCTGCTGGACTTCATCATCCTGCAACAGGACTCGTTCGACGCGACGGACGCCAACTGCCCGATGGAGCGTCAGGTCTATATGTTCACCCTGGTGATGGACATTTGCGGCCGGACCTTCCGCTTCAACGACTTCGAGGAGTGCGTGGCCTACTACAAACGTCTGATCAACGAGCTGCGACAGATGAACTTCTCGGCATTCGAGAGCGCGGATTTCGACCGGCACAAGCAGGCAGTGGAGGAAATTCTTAAAGAACAACAGAACTAACGGCGATTATGGAGACACAAGGATTTCAGAAGATATACACACAGCTGTCGGCCATCACGCGGGCGACAGTGACATTGAAAGCGGAAGGAGCGGCCAATGACGAGCTGGCCACGGTAGCCGGGCGTCTGGCCCAGGTGGTGAAAGTGATGGGAGACAATGTGACGCTTCAGGTATTCGCAGGGACGGAAGGGATTCCGACAGACGCAGAGGTCGTGTTCCTGCACCATCCGCCGACGCTGAAAGTGAGCGACGAACTGGCAGGGCGTTTTTTCAATGCCTACGGAGAGCCGATGGACGGAGCGCCGATCGAAGGGGAAGAGCGCGAGATCGGCGGGCCTACGGTGAACCCGTACAAGCGTAAACAGCCGAGCGAACTGATTGCCACGGGGATTGCAGGGATCGACCTGAACAACACGCTGGTATCGGGGCAGAAGATCCCGTTCTTCGCGGATCCGAACCAGCCGTACAACCAGGTGATGGCGATGGTGGCCCTCCGGGCGCAGGTGGACAAGATCATCCTGGGCGGTATGGGTCTGACCAACGACGATTACCTGTACTACAAGACCGTGTTCGATAATGCAGGCGTCCTGGACAGGATCGTGTCGTTCGTAAATACAACCGACAATCCTCCGGTCGAACGGCTCTTGGTGCCGGATATGGCATTGACGGCCGCGGAGTATTTCGCAGTGGACAAAGGAGAGAAAGTACTAGTCCTTTTGACGGACATGACCCTCTATGCGGACGCGCTGGCGATCGTGTCGAACCGTATGGACCAGATCCCGTCGAAAGACTCCATGCCGGGGTCATTGTATTCGGACCTGGCGAAGATATACGAGAAAGCCGTGCAGCTGCCGAACGGAGGGTCGATTACCATTTTGGCAGTGACGACACTGAATGACGGGGATATCACGCACGCGATTCCGGACAACACGGGGTACATTACGGAGGGGCAGCTGTTCCTGCGCAACGACGCGGAGATCGGCAAGGTGATCGTAGACCCGTTCCGCTCGCTGTCGCGTCTGAAACAGCTGGTGATCGGCAAGAAGACGCGCGAGGATCACCCCCAGGTGATGAACGCCGCGGTTCGCTTGTATTCGGATGCGGCGAATGCGCGGACCAAACTGGAGAATGGGTTCGATTTGTCGGACTATGACCAGCGTACGCTGGCGTTCGCGAAAGAGTATTCGGAGGATTTGCTGGCGATCGACATCAATATCGACATCGCGCAGATGCTGGACACGGCGTGGCGGTTGTTCGCGAAGTATTTCTCGCCGAACGAGGTGGCGATCAAGGAGTCGATCCTCAAAAAGTACTGGCCCGCATAGGTTCCGGGCCGAAAAGTGGAGCCTTCGGCGGCGGGTGCCGTTCTCGAAGCCTCTGCTGAAAATTAAGCGTTCGTTTATTT
>CAZAPI010000112.1:0-5538 GCA_964486945.1 uncultured Rikenella sp.
TCGCTGGCAGCGTCGGTTGTTCACAAAAAGAACAGTACCAAGCGGTACAGTGTAAGATAACCTACGGTTAAAACTTATTGCACCGCCCGAAGAAACCGATCGCCTCCAGCTCCTTTTTCATCGCCCCCTCTTCCTCCGGCGTCACGTTGCGGAACGGCGTACGGTTCGGCCCCAGGTCAAGGCCGATCAGCTTCATGATCCGCTTGCCCCCCACGATATTGCCCCGGTAGTTGCAGATCACGTTGATGACCGCCTGCGAAAAATTCTGCCGCTCGCGTGCCAGCTCCAGGTCGCCCGCTTCCCACGCCTCGATGATCCCCACCAGCTCACGCCCGTTGTAATTCGTCGTCCCGCCGATACCCCCCCGAGCGCCGCCCATCGCCAGGCACGGCAGGATCGTCTCGTCCTGCCCGTGCAGCATGTCGAACTTCCCGTCCTTATAGAGCCGGCACTGGTTGTACTCGTACAAGCTTTCATACGTGTATTTGATCCCCGCGAAATTCGGGATGCGGCCGTCCACCGCTTTCAGGAAATCGACCATCGGCAGGAAAGCGCCGTTGAAAGCCGGGATATGGTAGAAATAGAACGGCAACTGGGGCGCTCCCGCCGCGATCTCCTCGCAGTATTTGACCAGCTCCTCGACCCGTCCCACTTTCGGGAACGGCGGAGCCATAGCCCCTATGCCCCAGGCCCCGATTTGCTGCGCGTGCTGCGCGAGCCGGAAGCTCTGCCGCACGCAGGTGCTCCCCACATGCACGATCACCTTGAAATCGGCCGGAGCCGCCGCCATCCAGGCCTCGGCCAGCTGCATCCGCTCCTGCTCGGTGAGCATGTACCCCTCGCCCGACGAGCCGTTGATAAATACCCCTTTGAGACCGTTTTTCTTCAGCATCGCGGCGTAAGCCGGAATGGGTTCGAGGTTGATGTCCCCGTTGGGATGAAACGGCGTGAACGGCGCGTCGATAAGGCCTTTGATTTTTTCCATACGATTGTTCTGATGGTTATGTGTAACTATGAACCGGGAGCGGCTCCATACCGGAACCGCATACCCAAAGATACCGAAATTCCCCGGAAAAACGTCCGGTTACTTCGTCAGTACGGTCAGTTCGGCGAACGAAGCGCTCGCCGCGCCGTCCGCCGTGGCATCTACCACGAAACCGATGCGGTGTCCCTCGACCGGCTCCGCAAAGGTCACCACCTGTTCGATCGGGTTGGCCTTGATATTCGAGAACTCGCCGTGCGCCACCTCCCGGCCGTCCACAAAGATGCGGTATTTCGACACCGGGCCCATTCCCCAGCGGTTCGCATCCGGCGTGTAGGTCAGCCCCGTCACGGTATAGGTCCCGCCCAGGTCGAACACCAGCTCCCGGCTCTTGGAAAGCAGCAGGTACCACGCCGTACTGGGGTTGCCATCAAATGCCGCAAGAGATTTTTCGCCTGCGGGTGTCACGACCTTGAAAGCCGCTGTCGGAATGTCGAACGTGTGCGACACCACCGGGCTCACTTTGCCCAGAGTCGGGTCGATCGCCACGGCTTTCACCGTTCCTTTCCGCGCCATGCCGAACGGTTCGCAGAAACGCGGCGACTTAGATGTCGGTACAGTACCGTCCGTTGTGTAGCGGATCTCCGCTCCCGGTGCGGCGCTGATAAAGACCGTCCCCTCGGCATTGCGCCGGATCGACGGCTCGACCATCAGCACCGGGGCTAGATAAGCCTCGATATTGTTGATGCAGAGCGGCCCGCGCGATTCGGTGAAATTCACCCGCAACGCCTTCGCAGCCGCTGTCCCGAACCGGATGATGCGTTTGTAACCGACCGTGGTCATGGTGTCTTCCGTATCGACAGGTTGCCATTTGCCCAGCGTGTCGAGGTACTCCACCCCGAATTTCGCCACCCGCTGCCCCAGCGGAATATACTCCTGCAACAGCAGCCGGTTCACCGGTGTCACCGTGTCGAAGCGGAATTCGACCGTGCCGGTCTTCACGGTATCCTCCGTCGCCCAATAGTTGTCCCAATCGCCGTCCGTGATATGGGCCGCCTTGAAATCCGAACCGCGCACATTGCTCGCCACCGGTTTCACTCCCGCCAGCAGATTCGTTTCGAACTGCTCGTCGAGTGTCTTGCGCCACTCCATGATCCGCGCGGAATCCAGCGGGTGTATCTTGCCGTTCAGGGCCACCGGGAAATTCATCAGCAGCGTGGCGTTGCGCCCCACGCTTTGGTAGTAAATGTTCACCAGATGCGACAAGCTGCGCACCTGATGGTCCTCGCGGGGGTGATAGAACCACCCCGGCCGGATCGAAACGTCGCATTCCGCCGGCAGCCACTCCGTACCGTCCGGCGAACCGTAGTGCGGGTTGTCGCCGGGCTTGTAGGGCGCCCAGTCGGTCTGTCCGGCCCAGCCCTCCTCGTTGCCGACCCAGCGGATCGTCGGTTCGGTGCCCCCGAAGATCATGGCATCCGGGAACTTGGAGTGGATAAACTCCACGGCCCGCTCATATTGGTAATAGGTGCCGGGATCGATCGACCGTTTTTCTTTCGCGCCGCCATAGTAGCCGTCCCCGCCGTTGGCCCCGTCGAACCAATATTCGAACAGCTCGATGCTGTCGCAATACTCGGTAATCAGCTCTTGTATCTGGTTCTGGAAATACTCGGTGTACTCCGGTTTGCCGTAGTCGGCGTGGTTGCGATCCCACGGCGAGAGGTAAAGCCCGAATTTAAGCCCGTACTTGCGACAGGCGTTCACCAAATCGCGCACCATATCGCCTTTGCCGTCACGCCACGGCGAATTTTCGACGCTGTACTCCGTGTATTTCGACGGCCAGAGGTTGAAGCCGTCGTGGTGCTTGGCCGTGAGGATGACTCCTTTGAAACCCGCCGCCTTGATGATGCGCACCCATTGTTCGGCGTCGAGATCGGTCGGATTGAAGGTTTCAGCCGGAGTATCGCCGTAACCCCATTCAAGGTCGTTGAAGGTATTCAGCCCGAAATGGACGAAAGCGTATGTTTCCATTTTCTGCCAGTTCACCTGCGCTGGGGTCGGCACCGGATAGACCGGCTCCGGGGCTTTGCCTCTCTTCTGACACGAGACCACAGCCAGTGCTGCGATGCCTAACAAAATCGATCTGATAACTCCGGAGCCAGCGGAGGCTAAACCGAGGTTGCGAGGTTGCAGCCCTCTGCCCCGGATGGCTCCGGGCTGGCCGCTGCCGCGGGAATTCATACGGAAATTTGTACTTTTTATCATTGTAGTATGGTTTAATCTTTGGTGTCGGTATCCACAATGGAGGCCACGGTGGCATCGCCCGTCACATTCACAACGGTGCGGAGCATATCCAACGGCCGGTCGATCCCCAATATCAAGGCCAATCCCTCGGGCGGAATCCCCACGGAGGACAAGACCATGATCAGGATCACCACGCTGCCGCCCGGTATCCCCGGTGTGCCGATAGACGAGATGGTGGTGGTCGCCACGATGGTCAGCAGCTGCATCCACGTCAGGTCGATCCCCAGCACCTGGGCGATAAATACCGCCGCCACGGCCTGGTACAGGCTGGTGCCGTCCATGTTGATAGTCATCCCCATCGGCAGCACGAACGAGGTGACGCGTTGCGACACGCCCAATTTCTGCTCCACGGTCTCCATATTGAGCGGGAGAGTGGCGGCGCTGGAGCTGGTGGTAAAGGCCAACAGCTGCACCGGCGACATGGTCTTGAGGAATTTCTTCACCGGGGTCTTGGTAAAGAAACGGATAAGCAACGGGTAGAACAGGAAGATCATCAGCAGCAGGCCGAGCACGACGGTCAGCACATAAAGCCCCAGCGCCCCCAGCAGTTCGAGGTTGCCGGCGGTGTCGGCGATCATCCCGGCCATCAGCGCCAGCACGCCGATGGGAGAGTACTGCATAATGATGTCGATGAGTCTCAGGACAATGGCATCGAGCGAATTGATCAGGCTCATAAACGGCCCTGCTTTCTCCCTGCCCACGAACAGGACGGCAACTCCGATCAGGATGGCGATCACGATGACCTGGAGCATGCCGCCGTTGTCGCTCATGGCTCCGACCATATTGTCGGGAAAAATATCGACGAGGAATTGCAGCGGCGGGGTTTCGGCCATCTCGGCGGCCTGTGAGTTCCGCTCGGCGACGGTGGTGCTGTAGCTGGCCTGCATGGAGGCGGCGCTCTCGGGACTTACCATCTTGCCGGGGGCGATCAGTTCGACGAGGATCAACCCCACGATAATAGCCAGCACGGTGGTACAGATATAGATGCCGATGGTCTTGAACCCGATCTTGGACAACGAGGCGATGTCGCTGAGGTTCCCGACGCCTTTGATCAGGGAGATCATCACCAGCGGTATGGCGATGAATTTGAGCAGGCGCATGAATATCTCGCCGAAGGGCTTGACCCAGTCATTTATGCCGCCGGCGAAACCGGCACGGACAGCGACGATGCCGAGAAGTATCCCGAGCACCATGCCGGCCAATATCTTGACGTAAAGCGGTAGGCTGTTGAATTTCATCGACGGTTCCGTATCAAATCAGGGGCCGGGCTACCGACCGATTACAAATATACGCGAAAAAACGGAACTGTCGGGACGTCCCGGCCTCCCGGCCCGATAGAGCATAAAAAAAACTTGAGGGATTTTCCAATTGGAAAATCCCTCAAGCCATGCAATCCGGCACAATGACCGGCTAATAGAACCGGTACCGGGTATCCTGAATGTCGCTGAGGTTCAGGAAGGCCTCGTAGGCGGCCACAAATGCGCTTTGCTGCGCTTCAGCCGACAGGCGCGCCTTTTCGACAGCGGCATCCACCGGCGTACTCCGCTCTGCGGTGATCTCCGCCGCATAAACGCCGATACGTCCGACGATGGGTTTGGAAACGACGCCTGTTTTGGCGATTCCCGACACGCCGCCGGTAAAAGCCGGGTCGAACCCTACTTCAGGGGCCATAAATCCCTGGAAATTAATATCATCATTACTCAAAGTATCCACGCCGAGCATCGAGGCCAATGAAGCCACAGAGGTAGCCCCCGCCATCTTCTGCGCCAGCATTTCGCCTTTCTTTTCGCGTACGACCAGCGCTTTCACGTTCTCCCTGACCTGGTCGAACGGCGCGATGCCTTTTTCGCGTACCGCCGTAATGGTTGCGATCACGAAATTGTTCCCGAATTCCTTAACATCCGAGATCTCGCCCGGTTTGCCGTTGAACGCCCACCGTGCCAGTTCGCGCGACTGCTGCATGCCGCCCACCGTCCGGTCGTTCGGTCCCACGGTAGCCACGCGCTTGGCTAGCGCACCGTCGCTGACTGCTTTTTCGAAACCGTCGGCCACTGCCGCCGTGGCGAACTGGTTGGCCTTGCCATACACTTCGTTACGGGTCTGCTCGCTGGCTTCGACATTATAGTTGATCACCCCGAGCTGCACTTTCTGCGATTCGCCCTTGGTACCGGTCACTTTCAGGATAAAGATAGCTTCCGGTGTGGTAACCGTTTTCACCGTTCCGGCCGCCGCTCCTTTGAGCGCTTCGGCGA
>CAZAPI010000113.1:0-5479 GCA_964486945.1 uncultured Rikenella sp.
GCCGCCCACGTAGGGCAGTTCCGTACGGTTGGGGTAGCTACACTCCATTTGGAGTGCTCGAAAACAGTGCCCGCGGCAATTCTTCTCGTTTTGTTTATGCAAAACAGAGAAGAATTGCCGCGGGCACTGTTGGTATAAAAATGACGGCGAGCGGAGCGAGCCGTGCGGCCCGGAGCCATCCCCGGCGCAGGGCTGCAACCTAAAGGTCTTGCCCGCGCAGGCTCCGGGATAGAGTGTAATTCGTACGGTTTCGTAAATATTCCGCAAGCGGTCAGCCTGCAGCCACCCCGGTCAGGACTGGTGCCGCTGGACACTCCGAATGGACTGCAACTACCCTTATCCGCTTCCGCTGGCTCCGGGACACACAAAAAATCTACGATTTTTCCGGCCGATTTCAATATAAGAGGTATCGCCTCCTCCCGGCGAGGAACGCCTCCGACGGGCGCCAGAGAGCTTTCATCTCCGGAGTTACCTTATATCCCGCACCGATGAACAGCCGCCGCATCCGGTCGGTTCCCAACACTTTGTCGAACATGGAGATCCGCGAGGCAGCCGCCGTCTCCAACGGCTTCCGAGCCGGATAGAGGACGGCCAGTTCCTGCATTGCATAGAACGGCACCAGCGTCAGCAGCGAAGCAGTCGATGGATCGGCCAAATAAATCTGCACTCCGTGCTGCTCCACATCTTTGCCGGAACCGTAGAACGGTTTGTAATGGATCGGCCGGAACCGGAAGCCTTTCAACTCCGGCAACGCATTGAGCCGCTCCGCCAACTTCTCCGCATCCTTGATCCACGGTGCCGCAAGGGTCTGGAACGGCAGAGTGTAGCCCACGCCGATATTCAACGTCCCCAACTCACCCGCCGTGCCCGTCGCAGGATAGTAAAAAGCACTTTCCGGGGTCGGGATATGCGGCGAACTCGGCACCCACGGCAATCCGCAGTCGCTCCACACCATCTCCCGCCGCCACCCCTCCATCGGAATCACCAGCAAATCGCACTGCACCCCGTTTCCGAGCATCCGTTCGCCGTTCAGCAGCCGCGCCAGCTCGCCCACGGTCATCCCGTGCACATAGGGCACCGGATAGGCGCTCACGAACGATGCAAACCCGGGAGCGATCTTCTCGCAGCCTTCGACGCGCAACCCGCCCTGCGGGTTCGGCCGGTCAAGCACCACCACAGCAACTCCGTTCTCCGCAGCGGCCTCCATCACCCGGCCCAGTGTCGAGATATAAGTATAGCTCCGCGTGCCGATGTCCTGAATGTCGAAGACCAGCACATCGATCCCCTCCAGCATCTGCGGCGTAGGCTTGCGGGTCGCCCCGTAGAGGCTGAACACCCGCACACCGGTTCGCGGATCGTTGCCCGAAGCGACCTTCTCGCCCGCCGCCGCACTCCCCCGCACCCCATGCTCCGGCCCGTAGAGGGCTGCCAGTTTGAAAGTGCCTGTCCGCGCCGCGCTGTCCAGTATATCGACCGTGGAGAGCAGCCGGGCATCCACCCCGGTGGGGTTGGTGACCAGCCCTACCCGTTTGCCGCGCAACGCCTCGAAACCCGACAAGCGGAGCGCTTCGAGGCCCGTTTTCACCGGCTGTGCCACAGCGTCGCCGTTTAGGACCGGCCGCACCTGCTGCGCTTCGGCGACAATGCTCCAGAATATGAGCAGCAGCACGAGGATAATGGCTCCGATGGCGATAATGATCCGGTGTTTCGGTTTCATAGGAGTTTCGGTTTTTCATCCGTCCCGACACATTCAGCGCCAGGAACGGTGTCGCAAAAAAAGGGGGATACCGTGTGAAGTATCCCCTCCGTAAAGTGTTCGGGCAACAGGATGCCCGGATCTCAAAGGCAGGGACCTATTTGACCCCGCTCTCCTTCGCTTCGATACTGAGCGTAGCGTGCGGCACCACGCGCAACCGTTCCTTCGGAATAAGTTTTCCGGTCTCCCTGCAAATCCCGTAGGTTTTGTTCTCGATCCGCACCAGCGCCGCTTCCAGGTTCTGGATGAACTTGTACTGCCGCGCCGCCAGCCGCCCGGACTCCTCCTTGGACAAGGTCGCCGCCCCCTCTTCGAGGATCTTGAACGTCGGCGAAGTGTCGTCCGTTCCGTTGCTCGAAGTATGGGTGATGGTCGCCCTCAAAAGCTCGTAGTCGGCCTTGGCCTTCTCGAGTTTGTCCAATATGATCTTCTTGAATTCAGCCAGCTCAGCGTCCGAATATCTCGTTTTTTCAGTTTCAGACATATTGCTCCCCTCCCTTCATGTATTTTAGGTTTGTATTTCTTATTTGTAAAGGTAGATATTAAATTCAAATTATCCTATACAACAGAGCGATACGGTCGCAAATTGTTCCGGCCGGCGCGCATCAATAGACATGGTCGCCGCTTGCGATCTCGCTGCGCGTAACGGCCTTCCGGTCGAGCGACCGCCAGGCGTACCAGATATAGGCCACCACGAACGGGATCAGTATCGACACCACGCTCATCACCTGCAAGGTAAAGGGGGACGAGCTGCTGTTGCAGATGGTCAGCGAGCTTTGGGGGTCCGCCAGCGACGGGTAATAGGCCGTATTATTCCAACCCGCGGTCAGCAGCAGCGCCAGCACCGCGGCCACGGTTCCGGCCCCCGCGAACCAGATCCCTTTGCGGCTGCACGAGAACATTCCCCGACCCAGCCCCCACAGCACGGACACGACACCCGACAGCAACAGCACAAGCACTGCCGGCATCGCCAGCATGTTGTGCCAGTATTTATACGGTTCGACGGATATGATGCCGGTGGATGGATCGACCGCCCACCCGTCGGCGAAAAGGATACTGACGAGGAAGATCAGGAAAAAGACCACGGATGCCGGCCCTTCGATGCGCAGCTCTTTCCGCGAGCGGCCACGGATCATGGTGTCGTCGATGTTGTTGATAAAATAGAGCAGCCCCAGCGACCGCGCCAGGAACAACACGGCGATCCCCAGGCACAGGTTGCGGTAGTCCAGCACGGCTTCCAATCCGCGCCACGGAGTGGTCCAGTGCGAGATGGTCGCGGCGGCGGGATGGATGTTCCCGATATTGGCGGTGTCCACCATAAAGTTGGCCCCGGTGAAGAAGGTCCCCACGGCAACGCCCAACAGCAGTGGTCCGAGGCAGCCGTTGATAAACAGGAATGCGTCGTAGGTCTTTATCCCGAGGAAATTTCCGGCTTTGGAGCGGAATTCGTACGAGACGGCCTGAATGACGAATACGATCAGGATGGACATCCAGACGTAAAAGGCGCCGCCGAAGCTGGTGGAGTAAAAGAGGGGGAACGAGGCGAAGAAGGCACCGCCGAATGTGACGAGGGTGGTGAAAGTGAGTTCCCACTTACGCCCGAGCGAATTGAGCATCAAGCTCTTGTCCTCCGCCGTCCTGCCGATGGTGTAGAGCATGCTCTGGCCTCCCTGCACGAAGAGCAAAAAGACGAGCAGGGCGCCTAACAACGATATGAGCAACCACCAGTAGTGCTGCAACAGTACGAATGTATCCATTATCGACTTATTTATTTGTTCGTTTTATCACTCTCCAAAGGGTAGTGATAAAACCGGGAGATTAATGAATCTGTTAATCGGACGGTCCTTTTCGGATTTGTTTGGACATGATTCCGATCTCCGCGATCAGCAACATCGTGAAAAGCGCCGCAAAAATCCAGAACGTCACCTGCACCGAAGCCACGTCCAGGCGCGACACCGCCGCCGCCGTCGGCAGCATATCCTGAATCGTCCACGGCTGGCGTCCCACCTCCGCCACGACCCATCCCGCCTGCGACGCGATATAAGCCAGCAGGATCGACCACAGCGCCAGATGCAGCGGCCACCGTTTCCGACCGATCGCGTCCCGTTTTTCGAGCACCAGCATCCAGACGAACAGCACCAGGAACCACACCCCCAACCCCACCATCACGCGGAACGACCAGAACACCAGCGGTACGTCCGGAACAGTCTGCGCCGGCGATTGGAGGTAGCCGTAGCCGAAATAGCGGAAATACTCGTCGCAGAACGCCTGCCCTTCGGCCGTCGAAGGATCGAACAGCCGCGCGATGGAATCCGCCGCAGCCTTGTCCCCGGCCTTCTGCGCATCTTTAAACGCCGCGAACGCCTCAATCGCATATTTGCCCCGCGCAATCTTCTCGTCACCCGAAAGGATGCCCTGCTCCGGGTTCCCTTCGGTCAGGTCGTCGATCCCGATCACATAAGCTCCGGCCGAATGGTGCGCCAATACGGAGAGCATCGACGGCACCTCGATGCCCGGCACCACGGCGAACGGCGCATGGGTCTGCCCATGCCGCAAGTTCTCCATGGCGGCGAGTTTCATCGGCTGGTGCCTGGCCACCAGCACGGCCGAACCGTCGCCAGTCCAAATCACGCAGACCAGGCCGACCAGCCCGAACCACGAAGCCATCCTGATACTTTTGCGGGCCATTCCCCGTTCGCGGTTCCGCAGCAGGTACCACGCGCTCACCCCGATCACGAACACAGCGGCCAGCACGAACGCCGAAGTGACGGTGTGGAAGAATTTGTTCATGGCCACGGGCGAGAAAAGCACGTCCCGGAAGCTGACCATCTCGTTTCGCGCGGTCTCGGGATTGAAGCGCATCCCGGCGGGATACTGCATCCACGCGTTGGCCACGAGTATCCACAAGGCCGACAGGTTGGCCCCCACAGCGGTCAGCCAGGTGGCGGCCAGGTGGAAGCCTTTCGAAACTTTGTTCCACCCGAAGAACATCACGGCAACGAAGGTGGATTCGAGGAAAAAGGCCATGATGCCTTCGATGGCGAGCGGTGCGCCGAAAATATCGCCGACGAAGTAGGAGTAGTTGCTCCAGTTGGTTCCGAACTCGAATTCGAGGATCAGCCCGGTGGCCACGCCGATGGCGAAGTTGATGCCGAACAGTTTCATCCAGAACTTTGCGGTCCGTTTCCAGAATTCGTCGCCGGTACACACGTATCGGGTCTCCATAAAGGCGATCAGAAAACTGAGCCCGAGGGTCAGCGGCACGAAGAGCCAGTGGTAGATGGCGGTCAGGGCGAACTGGGCCCGAGACCAGTCGACCACTGCACCGAAGTCTGTGTCGAGTAACAGCATATCGTGTTGGTTGTTCTTGGTTTACCGGTCTATAAGCTCACGGCTGACGAAGTCGGCTTTCTGGCTGTCGTCCATGCCGCGGAGGGTGGCGGGAAAAAAGAATATTTTCAGAATCAAAAACATAATGGCAAGTTTGATGAGGATCAAGGCCCACAGGGTGCGCCCTACGGTCATGCTCCGGAATCCGTCGTAGTAGAATATCGCTATCTTGCGCAACACGGCCATTTGTCGTACTTTTGTTATTTAGCGTTCCTTTATTCGGTATGTACCCGCATGCAACTGTTCTCTTTGTTCACAAAGAGAACCAGAAAAACTTTCGCGGATGCTGCGCATCCTAAACCTGCCGGGGTCCTATGCTGTCGGGTCGGGACT
>CAZAPI010000114.1:0-5472 GCA_964486945.1 uncultured Rikenella sp.
GTTCTTGCCGCTGCGACTGCGGAGCGCAGCTGCACAAAGCGATGGAGATGGTCGAAAAGGCCGGTAAAGGGGTGATCGTCTACCTGAACCAGGAGGGCCGCGGCATCGGACTGTTCAACAAAATCAAAGCCTATAAATTGCAGGACGAGGGGCTGGACACGGTGCAGGCCAATATCGAGCTGGGCTTCAAGGCCGACGAGCGGGATTACGGCGTGGGGGCCAGCATCCTGCATGACCTCGGGGTGAGGAATATCCGCCTGATGACCAACAATCCGCAGAAGCGGGCGGGACTGGAGGGCTATGGCCTGAAGATCGTGGAGAACGTGCCGATCGTGATTGCGCCGAACCCGCACAATGTCCATTACCTGGAGACCAAAGAGAAAGATATGGGACACACGCTGGGGCTTTTCACGGCTGCCGAAAAATAGGGAGGTTATGGACGCGAAGCAGTTACGGATCGTTTATATGGGTACCCCCGATTTTGCGGTGGAGCCTTTGCGGTGCTTGGTCGAGAGGGGCTATCGCATCGTCGGGGTGGTGACCGTACCGGATAAACCGGCGGGCCGGGGCTTGAAAGTGCAGGAGTCGGCCGTGAAACGGTATGTCGCAGAGGCTTTGCCGGACGTGCCGCTCTTGCAGCCGGTGAAGCTGAAAGATCCGGAATTCGTGGCCGCCTTCGAGGCGTTGCGCGCGGATCTGGCTGTCGTCGTGGCGTTTCGGATGTTGCCGGAGATTATCTGGGCGGCCCCGAAGTACGGAACATTCAACCTGCACGCGTCGCTGCTGCCGCAATACCGCGGCGCGGCGCCGATCAACTGGGCGGTGATAAACGGGGATACGATAACGGGAGTGACCACGTTCCTGCTGAATCACGAAATCGACAAGGGAGCGATACTGATGCAACGGGAACTGCCTATCGCCGAAACGGATACGGTGGGGACAGTGCATGACAGCCTGATGGAGATCGGGGCGGGATTGGTGGTCGAGACGGTGGAAGCGCTGGCGGCGGGGACGGTCGAACCGGTCGAACAGCCGGATATTCCTGCCGGGACGTTGAAACCTGCGCCGAAGATTTTCAAGGAGGATTGCCGGTTGGTGGCGGCGGGAAAAACGTGGGGGGACTATCCTGTCCGGCAGCTTTATAACAAGGTTCGCGGCCTCAGCCCATATCCGGGGGCCTGGTGCGATTTTCCGGGGGGCGCTTCTCCGGCGGCGGCGACGGCCAAGATTTTGGAGGCACATTATGAATTGTTTGAGGGGACGGAACGGCCTGACCGACAAGGTTTCGACACGGACGGAAAGCATTGGCTCCGGGTAGCGTGCCGGGACGGGTGGCTCTATGTCGACCGTTTGCAGCTGGCGGGTAAACGGGCGATGGATACGGAGGAGTTCTTACGGGGGTATAGGTTTTAAGATCACTGGCTATGGACAACAGGTTCCTGAAAATCATCAACGGGCGGATATTGACCCCCTCGGGCATCGTGCATGGCGGGGCGGTCGTGATTTCGCAGGGGAAAATCGCGGAGATTACGGATCGGAACGCAGAGCTGCCGGAGGCGGAGGTGATCGACGCGCAGGGCTGCTATGTGGCTCCGGGCTGTATCGACACGCATGTGCACGGGGCTGCGGGGCATGATTTTTCGGAAGCTACCCCGGAGGCTTTTGCGGCCATCGCGCGAGCGCATGCCTTGCAGGGAACGACTGCCCTGTACCCCACTATCGCGGCGGCACCTGTCGATACGTTCCGTCGGGCGGTCGAAGCCTGCGAACGCGTTATGGCCGGGCCGCAAGGGACGGGGGCGAACATCCTGGGGCTCCATCTGGAGGGCAATTACCTGAACCCGGTGATGAAAGGGGCGCAGCATCCCGATCATATCTATGATCCCGATCCGCGGGAGTACATGGAACTGCTGGAGAGTACGGCTTGTATCAAGCGTTGGAGCGCCGCGCCGGAACTGCCGGGGGCTTTGGAATTCGCCCGGTATGCCACTTCGCGCGGCGTGGTGGTTTCGCTGGCCCATACCACAGCCGATTATCCGACGGTGAAGAGGGCTTGGGAGGCAGGTTTCACACATGCCACTCATTTCTACAACGCGATGACTTCCGTGCATAAAGACCGCGAGTACAAGCGCGAAGGCACGGTCGAGGGAGTTTATTTGGTGGAAGATATGAGCGTGGAGCTGATCGCGGACGGCATTCACGTGCCGCCGGCCATCCTGAGCCTGGTTTGCCGGATCAAAGGCGTGGAGCGGGTCTTGCTGGTCACGGATGCGATGGCCGCCGCCTGCGGCGATGCGAGCGATTGCCGGGATTCCCGGCTGGTTATCGAGGACGGGGTCTGCAAGCTGGCCGACCGTTCGGCTATCGCGGGAAGCATTGCTACGGGAATCCGGCTGATACGCACGATGGTCGGGGAAGCGGGGATTCCGTTGCAGGACGCTGTCCGGATGGCTTCCGAAAGCCCCGCCCGCCTGATGGGTATCCTGGATCGCAAAGGAACATTGGAAAAGGGGAAAGATGCCGATATAATCCTTTTCGATGACGGGATCGAGATCCGGGAAACGATCGTGGGCGGATCGGTCATTCGGTAATTCAATGAAAAAGGGGCGTATTCGCCCCTTTTTCATTGCCATACGGTCAGTAACAGAATATTCGGTATCGTTCGGGCCGGAGTGACCGGAAGGCAGATGTCGATGACGGACTTGTTATTCCGGATGCTGCTGAGGGTCGTTGAGGTACAGTTCGTAAAACGGCTTTCTTCGGCTGTCTTGAGGCCGTTCTCCCCGATCTGTCTACACATGTAATTCCAGGGGGCGATGGCGTGGGTGTGGTGGGGAGTCGGAGGCATAACTCCCCCAAAAGGGGAAGATTATTTTTCGTCGATCAGGTAGATCTCTTCTCCGGGGCGGCGCATCAGGAAGTTCTCGCGACCGAACCGTTCCAGAAAGGCGCTGTCTTTCAGTCCCGCAATTACGGCGCTGTCCTCCGTGATCTTATGGAGGAAGAAGTCTTTTTCGGCTTCCAGTTCGCGGATTTTCCGGTCCAGCTGCCGGGAGTCGAGGTAGTTGTTCCGATCGAAAAAGAGCACCCACGCGACAAAGGCCAATGTCGCGGCGATGATGATGTTCCGGTTGGAAAAAAGTTGGTCGATCTTCATAACCTGTCCGGCAAAGATAGGCATTTACCGGGGTTTCTGTCAGATGTCCGGGAATTTCCCTTTACCGGTTTCCGCGGTAAAGGAAAAAATGGTCTACCGGGCCGTGTCCTTCGCCGATGTGCAGGTCTTGTCCGGCCGCTATCGCCTTGTGGATGAAGTCCGTGGCATGCCCGACCGCGCGGACCAGCGGATGGCCCAGGGCCAGGTAACAGGCGAGCGCCGATGAGAGCGTACAGCCGGTGCCGTGCGTGTTTTTCGTGTCGATCCGCTCGTGCGTGTAGGCGTGCGACAACTGCCCCTTGGCGGTGAACAGCGTATCGGTCAGCTCGTTGTTCGCCAGATGCCCCCCTTTGAGCAACAGCGCTTTGGCGCCTTGCTTCCGGAGGATGTTCCATACCGACCGGTAATCCATCGTGGATTCGACGGTCAGCCCGGTCAGCCGTTCCGCTTCCGGAATATTGGGCGTAACGACCGTTGCCAGCGGCATTAGGTGCGTGACGATCGCTTCCGTGGCGCTCCCCTCGGTCAGCACGTCGCCAGAGGTGGCCACCAGCACCGGGTCGACCACGATAAAAGGCGGGGCGTACTCTTTCAGCAACGAGGCGACCAGCTCCACGATCTCGGCGGTAGCCAGCATGCCGACTTTCACCGCATCTGCCCCGATGTCGTCCAGTACGGCGCGGATCTGCTTTTCGATTATTTCCGGCGACAACGGTTCGACGGCCGCGACGCCCAGCGTATTCTGTGCCGTGACCGCCGTGATGGCGCTCGAAGCGTAACAGCCCAAGGCCGAGATGGTCTTGATGTCTGCCTGTATGCCTGCGCCCCCGCCGCTGTCCGAGCCTGCTATGGTGAGTACCCGTTTCATATCTTGCTGAATTAAAAGTGTTCGAATCCTGTGAAGTGGTTGTCCGTTCCGCGGTAGGTGATCTCCGGTTTTCCGCTCCTGCACTCCCCGATGACATGGAGCGGGTGTCCGAACCGGGCTTCGAATCCCTTTTGCAGGTCGTTTATCCGTGCCGGATCGACGGTCAGGAGCAATACATAGTCCTCCCCTCCCGTCAAGGCCAGTTCCACGGCGTTCCATCCCTGCTGCCCTGCGATTTTTCGTAAAACCGGCGACGTGGGAACTGCGTCCGTCTGTATGGCGGCTCCCACGCCCGATGCCCGCAGGATATGGAACAAATCCGATGCCACGCCGTCCGAAACGTCCATCATGGCGTGTACCTCCTCGCGCGTGCCCAGCCACTCCCCTTCCGCCAAATGTGGTCGGGGTTTGTGGTGCCGTTTGATGAGCTCTTTTATATCTGTGTCATGCGGAATATTTTTCAAGAGGGCTTGCAGCCCCCCCGCCGAATCGCCCAGCGGCCCGGTCACGGCAATCAAATCTCCCGGCCGGGCATCGCTCCGCCGTTTGATATGGTCGTTCTCGGCCATGCCTAAAACGGTGATATTGATTACGATGCCTTCCGACGAAGAGGTGGTGTCGCCGCCCAGGAGCGGTACGCCGAATGAGCGGTAACCATCGAAAAAGGCATCGCACCACTCCACTTCGACGGTTTCGGAGGGCAGTCCGATGCTCAGGAACGTAGCCACGGGTTTCGCTCCCATCGCCGCTATGTCGCTCAGGTTCACGGCCAGCGATTTGCAGCCGAGCTGGTACGGCGTGATCTTTTTGCGCAGGAAATGGACATTCTCGACCAGCAAATCCGTGGTGACGACCAGCGATTTGTCTTCGTTCCACGGTATGACCGCGCAATCGTCGCCGATTCCCTCCCACCCCTGCGGGATCAGGCTTTTGAAATCAGCGGCGATGCGCCCTATCAGTCCGAACTCCCCTATCTCGTTGATTTTCATCTTTTCGCTTGTTTTACAGCGTCCCATAAGGACGCAGTTGCCTCTGTTGGATTTTCGGCCGAGCATATGGCGCTGACAACGGCTATCCCGTCCGCTCCGGAATGGATAATGTCCTGGATATTGGATAGCTTAATCCCCCCGATTGCTACCATCGGTAAGTCCGTACCCACGATATTCCGTACCCGGCGCAACCCCTCCAATCCTAAGGCCGGTGCCGTGTCCGTTTTGGTCGGTGTGGAGAAAACCGGGCTGGCCCCTATGTAGTCCAGTCCCTCCAGCGAGAGGCATGCGCGGGCCTGCTCCTCGTTCTCGACAGATAATCCGATAATCGCTTCAGGCCCCAGCAAATGCCGTGCATCGGCGTATTCCATATCATGCTGGCCGATATGCAGCCCTTCCGCGCCGATCACCTGTGCAATATCCGCCCTGTCGTTGATAATCAGTGGTATACCTGCTGA
>CAZAPI010000115.1:0-5466 GCA_964486945.1 uncultured Rikenella sp.
GCTTGTGGATGACTTGGTAGTAGATTGTGCCCTCCCTGCCCTCTTGAGCGGAGGGACGGTATTTTATCTTGACCGTTGCCATACCTTACCAGTTTGATTTTACGTTGTCATTTCCTTTTCTTGTTTCCCGGCCCATCACGCAGTGCGTCTTCGGAATCAACACGGAACTCCTCCCGTACCTGCTGTTCTTGTTCATCTTGTCCTTTCAATTTAATGGTTCATATCCGGTCTAATCTCCGAAAAAATCCCGAAATTATCCGACTGCGGAGAATAACTCAGCCCACGGCGGTACATGGTTTTTCAGTTGCCGGGAAGTGCCGGATAGCCGAAAAGAAAAATTACTCCATAGGATTAAAGAAATGCCAACAGAGTTTTAGCGATTCAATAATATCTTTTATCTTTGTCGTCGGCAATGGTTCGCCGAATGCACCCTTTAATGCGGGGGTGCGGGCGATCAAAAGGGAACCGGGTGCAAGTCCCGGACAGTCCCGCTGCTGTGAGCCCCATCCGACCGGACGGTCGGATAGCGGGTGCAGGACAATCTTAACTCTATGCCACTGTTCGTGGGTCGCCCGTTCTCAGGAATGAGCGGCGCGAAAGAACGGGAAGGCAACGTCCAGTGCACTCCGGGGTAAGTCAGAAGACCTGCCTTGCCGTTATTGTTGTCCGCTTTCGGGGATTTGAAGCCGGAGAACGCCTGTATGGAATTCTTATGTAATTAGGAAACTTTTCCTGTCCGTGCGGCAGGAAAAAATTTTACGTCGGGAAACGGCACGTCGTGCCGCGTACCGGGAATTTGTATCGGAGAGGGTTCCCGCTGCGGTTCCGTTCCCCTACGTATAGGCAGGCAAAAGAGACGATTAACCAAACAATTATAAGAAGATGAAAAAAATCAACCTGTTGCTGGCCGCCTCGGTCGCTTTATGGCTGTTCGGTTGTAACGACAACGGCGGCAGCGTGGACATTCCGGGCCCCAAGACCCAGGGCCTATACATCCTTGGTGAAGGCTCCTTCGGCTCCGACAATTCGACGCTTTACTATTATGACCTGAACACGAATGCGTTGACAGACCGTTTTACGACGGCGAATCCGGGCGCTGTGCTGGGAAATACGGCCGTCGACATGAAGATTTACGGCTCGAAACTCTATGTGGCCGTGGACGTAACCAATAAAGTGCTGGTGATGGATGCCGCTTCGGGCCGCATTCTCGAAGAGATCGACATGGGACAGGCGGATAACAAAGACCGGGAACCGCGCGGGCTCGCCTGCGCTACGGGCAAGGTGTTCGTGTCGCTTTACAGCGGCGAAGTGGCCCGCATCGACACGATCGACTACGCGGTGGATTACACGCCGTACAGCGGTGCTTTCAAATACAGCGAAGGGATCGTCGAAGTGGGCGAACAGAAACTCTGCGTAGCCAATTCTGGCTATGGAAGCGGCAATACGGTGACCGTGATCGACATTCCGAGCTTTACGGAAACCGGAGAGATAACCGTTCCGACCAATCCGAACGAACTGGCGGTGGCCGGCGACAACACGGTCTATCTGGCTACCTGGACCGATTATTCTACGGGTGCCCCGGCCGCGTTGCACAAGCTCGACCTCGCGGCCAAAACCTATACGACGATTCCGAATGTCGAAGTGCAGCGGATCGCTATTTACGGGCAGAAATTGTACGGCACCAACCTGGTTTACGGAGGCGCTCCGGATTATGCCCCGACCTCCTCGATGGTGAAAGTGGATCTCGGCGACGGTTCGGTCGAGACGATGATCCAGCCTAAAAGCGGGGCTTCGTTCAATGGGGTGGATGTCAATCCGCTGAACGGCTATGTGTATGTGATGGAGGACAATTCGGTGTTGCGTTTCGACGAAACGGGAGCCGAGCTTTCGCCGATCGCGAACGCTGGCAACCGCCTCAATACGGTGACATTTTTCAATAAAGTGACTAAATAAAAACTTTGTAGTGTAAGGTTTTTATTCGTGATGCGGCCTCCCTGCCGGGGAGGGTTGCGAGGGCACGGGGTGGTGGTTCTCCCCGTGTTTTTTTGTATCCGCGGGCTAAAGGGGCGGTGCTGTAGCAGACGGTGGCCGGCTATTATCGCCACATGTATGCTGCTAATACCGATTCTTACTTTTTCAATACAGCCCTTTCTGCTTCCGACATTGGTCGCCTTGTGTCAGGCGGAAAGCGCCGCGGCGCAGGGCTTCGACAAAACCGGAAAACCGGTGATCCGTTCGGGATGCCGGCCCAAAGGCAAAATCTACCGCGACGGCCGGATCGACATCAACAAGAACGGTAAAATAGACATTTCCGGAGCCCCGGCGCAGCCTGTGGATAAGCGGATCGAAGACCTGCTTTCCACAGATGAACTTCGACGAAACGACTGCCAAGCGTGCTGTATGCGGGACGTACTTCGGCACTCTTTCCCTTCGCCCGGTTGTCTTTCGCATCGGTGGCAACTTCGGCACCTTCCTCCTTAAGTCATTGACCGACAACGCAACCATCATCATTTATCCATTTTTTGCTGATTTTCCATAGATATTTACTTTTTCAGAACCCGCAAACGGAAAAAGCGTACCTTTGGGAATCCAACGCAAAAACATCCATGGAATCGATCAAAGGCATCTACCGCATCGGGAACGGCCCCTCCAGCAGCCACACGATGGCCCCGCGCAAGGCGGCCCTGGAGTTTCTCGAACGCAACCCCGGCGCTACGCGTTACGAAGTGACGCTTTTCGGCAGCCTCGCCGCCACCGGGAAAGGGCACTTTACAGACAAAGCCATCCTCGACGTGCTGGAACCCGAAGCACCGACCCTGATCCACTGGAAACCGGACATTTTCCTGCCGTTCCACCCCAACGGCATGCAGTTCGACAGCTATTACAGGGATGCCGGAAAGCCGCGCGAGAGCTGGAGGATCTACAGCATCGGCGGCGGGTCGCTGGCCAACGAAGAGACGGCCGCCGAACCGCCGGCGGCGATCTACCGAATGAGCACCATCGCCGAGATTCAGGCATGGTGCGAAAAAACGGGATGCTCTTACTGGGAATATGTCGAACAGTGCGAGGGGCCGGAGATCTGGGACTACCTCGACCGGGTGTGGGCCGTAATGCAGGAGGGCATCCGGCGCGGGCTGGAGACCGAAGGCGTGCTGCCGGGCGGCCTCGGTGTACGGAGAAAGGCCGGAGATTACTATATCCGGTCCCAAGGCTATTCGGAAGCGATGCGCAGCCGGGGGCTGGTCTACGCCTATGCCCTGGCAACCTCGGAAGAGAACGCCGCCGGCGGCGAGATCGTCACGGCGCCGACCTGCGGCTCGTCGGGCGTGATGCCGGCGGTCTTGTTCCATTTGCAACAGACGCGGGACTTTATCAAACCCCGAATGCTGCGGGCGCTGGCAACAGCAGGATTATTCGGCAATGTGGTCAAGCACAATGCGTCGGTGTCGGGCGCCGAAGTCGGCTGCCAGGGCGAAGTGGGGGTAGCGTGCGCGATGGCTGCGGCGGCTTCGTGCCAGTTGTTCGGCGGTACGCCGGCACAGATCGAATATGCAGCAGAGATGGGGCTCGAACACCACTTGGGGCTGACCTGCGACCCGATCTGCGGGCTGGTGCAGATCCCGTGCATCGAACGGAACGCCTATGCAGCCGCGCGGGCCTTGGACTCGAATATTTACGCGACCTATTCGGACGGCAAACACCGGGTGAGCTTCGACCAGGTGGTGGAAGTGATGCGCCAGACAGGCCACGACCTGCCGAACCTCTACAAGGAGACGGCGGAAGGAGGGCTGGCCAAGGACTATACCCCTCGCAATTAGGCACACGGAAACAACGGTGAGGCGTGCATGTCCGAATCCGGCACTCCGCCGCGGCTGAATACCGAAGTCGTCAGTGCGTTTGCATCAAAGTCGATTTTCAGTTCAGCTGTTCAGGTTTACCCTCTCCCAGTGTCATCGCAACCCATCCGTCGAAAACCGCTCCGATCTCGGCATCGGTCGCCGTCGGAGAACGGCTCTTTGGCACCGGCTCTCGTTGAACTTCTTTTCATTGGGGTTTGAAATTTAGGTTAATAAACAGAGGGATATTTATTTGCGGTGCCTTTATTCCGGTTGATCCTTAATAAATGCTAAGTAGTACCAAATGCGGGTAGGTACAGCTTTAATATACTGACGTTCGGCCCAAGAGCAAGAAGAACCAGTCCGAATCGGCCACTCTTTGTTGATCGTATCATAAACACACTGGGACGCCATCGGTATGGTAAACTACCGGCCTAACAACAAGGATTCCTGTGCGGAAGCGACACCTACCCAAATGCAGCGCATGCCGCCATACCAACGAAAGTTTTTGCCTTTGTTCCCATAATTTGAAATTTTTAAAAGGTGAATAAAACCCCGTGGCGTTTAGTATATTGCAAAATAGCAAGAAAATCCGACTAAGCCGAACTTTACTTTCGCGAGATTACGGAACAAAACGTATATTTGTACATATGAATATGGTGCAAGAAAGGCCGTCGCTGCAGCTCACGGACGCCGTGATATTTCAAAAAAACTCCCGCCGGGAAGTACTGCGGGATGTCAGCCTCTATGCCTATCCCGGCGAGCTGATCTACCTGGTCGGGCGCGTGGGAAGCGGCAAAAGCAGCCTCCTGAAAACGCTCTACGGCGAATTGCCCCTGCTGATCGGACGCGGACAGATCGCCGGTTTCGCACTGCACTCGCTGGCCCGAAAACAGGTGCCATACCTGCGCAGGCAGTTGGGCATCGTGTTCCAAGAGGCGACCCTGCTGGACGACTGTACGGTGTACCAGAATCTCGAATTCGTCCTGCGGGCTACGGACTGGCGGGACGCCGGGGCGATCAACAACCGGATCGAGGCGGTCCTGAACCTGACCTATATGAGCCACAAAGCGCACTCCTACCCCTACCAACTATCGGGCGGCGAACGCCAGCGGGCAGGAATCGCGCGGGCGTTGCTGAACAACCCTCAGATCGTGTTAGCGGACGAGCCGACGGCCAACCTGGACCCGAATGCTACGATGGACGTGATGGAACTGTTCCGGAGCATCGCCGACGAGGGACGGACGGTAATCATATCGACGCACAACATCGCCAATATCCGGCAGTATCCGGGGCGGACATGGTTGCTGGAGGAGGGGTACGTGACGGAACTCGACCCGGAGCAGGTCTGACCCCCACACCTTTGAGACAAGAAGTTGCATCCATTCGGATGCAGCTTCTTTCTTTAGACCTCGAATCGGTTCGCCCGGCAGCAACGAATTTACGCCGAACAATCTTGGACCGCAATAGCGGAATTTCAGAAAGTTTGCCCGAACTTTGCAACGCAATACCCCGTTGAGTGTTGTTCGTTGCGAAACATTTTCTACCTTTGTCATGCCGGGAGCGATCCCGACGGACATATTTCGATGAAAGTGTTTAGCTTTTATCCTTGATAGGAAATCTGGTAAAT
>CAZAPI010000116.1:0-5438 GCA_964486945.1 uncultured Rikenella sp.
ATAAAAACGAACCGTTAATAGCCTCGGATGGGGCGTATTCGCCGGAAAAAACTATCTTTGTACGTCATAAAACAGATACATGAAATTCAGAGAGATCGTCGGTTACCTCCGCGAGCGGAACAAACTTTCGCTGCGCAACGTGCGCACCGGACAGGAAATCTGGCACGTCTTCGTCAGCCGGATCAACATGGCCCTGGCCGTGGTGGCCCTGTTGCTGGTCGTGTTCGTGGCATCCCTGACCACCGTGGCCTACACCCCCGTTCTCGACCTGATCCCGGGCTATCCCGGCAGCCGTTCGCGCGAGGCACTGATCGCCAATATCATGAAACTCGACTCGCTTTCCGCCGAAGTGGGGCGGTGGCGGGAATACCATGCCAATTTCGCCAAAATACTCGACGGACAGGTGCCCGTTTCCGAAGCGGATACCCTGCGCAGACAGGGAGTCAGGGGGACCGTTTCTTCGCGGATCGGGCTCGACTCCGCGCTGCGGGAGCAGATGACCGCCGAAGGATCGCCTTACCGGCTGGAGGACGGAAGCGCCGCGCGCACGCGGACCGAGATCACCTTCGAAATGCTGCCTCCGGTCAAAGGAATGATCGCCAAGCCATTCTCGCCCAAGTCCGGCGTTTACGGCGTGGAGATCGCCCCGGCGCCGAACCAGGTGGTGCTGGCCGTGCTCGACGGGACGGTGATCCTCAACTCGTGGAACCCGGAAAACGGCAATATCGTCGTGATCCAGCACGGAGGGAACATGGTCTCCATCTATAAGCAGGTTGCCAAGGTAATGAAAACCACGGGCGAGCATATCCGGGCAGGCGAGCCGGTGGCCGTGACGGGCCAGCTGACCGATAGCAAGATCCCGCACATGACCTTCGAACTGTGGTACAACGGGACGGCGGTGGACCCGGAAAACTATATCGTATTCTAACCCCGGAAGTATGCAGCAGAAGAATAAACGCCAGCGGATCGCCATACTGGGCTCGACGGGTTCCATCGGGACCCAGACCCTCGACGTGGTGCGGGCCTATCCGGAGCTTTTCGAGGTCGAGATGCTGGCAGCCCATACGAATTGGGAAATCCTTGCGCGGCAGGCGGAGGAATTCGAACCGGACTGCGTGGTGATCGCGGACGACGCTTTTTACGCCCCTTTATCCGCAGCATTGGCACATCTGCCGATCAAAGTGTATGCGGGGGCTGACGCCGCGGCCATGTCGGCGGCTTCCACCTCCGTGGATACCGTCGTGTCGGCCATGGTGGGGTTTGCAGGACTGTCGCCGACGCTTGCGGCGATACGGGCCGGCAAGAAGATTGCATTGGCGAACAAGGAGACCCTGGTCGTTGCGGGAGAATTGGTGATGGGCGAGGCGAAGCAATACAATGCGCCGATCATCCCGGTAGACTCGGAGCACTCGGCGATCTTCCAATGCCTGGTGGGCGAGGCCTCGTCCTCGGTTCGGCGGCTGGTGCTGACCGCCTCGGGCGGGGCATTCCGGGACATTCCTGCGGCGGAGCTGGAAACGGTGACCGCGGCGGATGCGCTGAAACACCCCTGCTGGGAGATGGGGCGGAAAATCACGGTGGACTGCGCGACGATGATGAACAAGGGCTTCGAGGTGATCGAGGCCCGGTGGCTGTTCGACCTGCCGGCCGAGCGGATCGACGTGACGGTGCACCCGCAGTCGGCGGTACATTCGTTCGTCGAGTTTGCGGACGGCGCTTTCAAGGCACAGATGGGAGTGCCGGACATGCGGCTGCCGATACAGTATGCGCTGACTTTCCCGTACCGGCTGCCGGTTAAGGGAGCGACGGCATTCGAGCCTTCGCAGTGCGGCGGTCTGACATTCGAGGCGCCGGACATGGAGAAATATCCCTGCCTGGGGTTGGCGTACGACGTGCTCCGGGGCGATTACGGCAAAGGGGGGGCGTGCGTGATGAATGCGGCCAACGAAGTTGCGGTAGCGGAATTTTTGGAAGGGCGGATCCGGTTTACCGATATATACAGGATCGTCCGGCGGGCGTTGGAGACAGTGCCCCAGGCTGCGCCGCAGACACTCGAAAATTACGTGACGCTCGACGCCGCGGCGCGGGATACGGTGCGCGGGCAGATACTCGGCTCATTTTTAAACTGTTAATATTTCTTTCTTCGATAAATGGAGGTTTTTATTAAAGTCCTGCAGGTGATCGCCTGCTTCTCGTTACTGGTGCTGATCCACGAATTCGGCCATTTCCTGTTCGCCAAGATATTCCATACCCGGGTCGAGAAGTTCTACCTTTTCTTCAACCCCTGGTTCTCGATCTTCAAGTTCCGCATCGGCGAGACGGAGTACGGTATGGGCTGGGTGCCGTTCGGCGGCTACTGCAAGATCGCGGGCATGGTGGACGAGTCGATGGACACGGAACAGATGAAAAGCGAGCCGAAGCCGTGGGAATACCGTTCCAAACCGGCGTGGCAGCGGCTGCTGATCATCGTGGGCGGAGTGCTGATGAATATCGTGCTGGCGATCGGCATCTATATCGGGATCACCTACGCCTGGGGCGATTCGTACATCAGGACGAAAGATGTCGAACACGGTTTCATGTTCAGCGAAGTGGCGCACGAGATCGGTTTCCGCGACGGGGACAAAGTCTTGTCTGTTGGGGGCGAATACGTGGACAATTACGGGCAGATCCCGGCGGTTATCCTGCTGGACGACGCCCGCGACGTGCAGGTGGAACGCGACGGCAAGCCTTTGATGCTCACCATCGACACCAAGTATATCAAAGCGATGCTCAAGGATAAGGAGTTCATCGCCCTGCGCACGCCGTTCGTGGTGGGCAAGGTGCAGCCGGAGGGAGGAGCGGCAGCCGGGGGGCTGATGGCCGGCGACTCGCTGGTGGCGGTCGACAGCGTGCCGATGCGCTGGTTCGACGAATTCCGGGCGGCGTTCGCGGAACACAAGGGGGATACGGCACTGGTGACATTCGTGCGGGGCGGGGAGCGGCTGACGGCAGCGGTGCCGGTATCCCGGGAAGGGCAGGTGGGGGCTTACTTAGCGGGAGTGAACCTGGCGGACATCTATCGGGTGAGCACGCGCCAGTATTCGTTCCTGGAGGCGATCCCGGTGGGCTTCGGCCGAGCGTTCACATCGATCGGCAGCTACCTGAAACAGCTCAAACTGATCGCCTCGCCGGAAACGGAGGCGTACAAGTCGGTGGGTGGGATCATCGCGATGGGCAATTTCTTCCCGGGAGAGTGGAACTGGCTCCAGTTCTGGCAGATCACGGCGCTGATCTCGATCATGCTGGCAGTGCTGAATATCCTGCCGATCCCGATGCTGGACGGAGGACACATGGTGTTCATCCTCTACGAGATGATCACGCGGCGCACGCCGAGCGACAAGTTCATGGAACGGGCGCAGCTGGTGGGCATGATCATTGTTTTCGGCATCGTTATCCTAGCAAACGGCAACGATATACTCAAACTTATTTTTAAGTAACCGTCGGGATAATTGCAGTCCCGATCGCTTGGGGAACGTACAGCTGCATCGGTGTGCCCGCGGCACCGCCTGCCCGGCGTAAGAGCAGTGCCCCCCAAAAAATGGGGCGTGCAAACTCTGGCAAAACACGTGGACGAATGCGCGCGCCACACCTGAGGAGCGAAAGACGACTCGTTGAACGTGAGTTCAAAAGGGCAAATTCCGCCAGGCGTGCGACGCTAAGTACAACTTCGGAATGCGCCCGCGGGGCAGAATGAAAATTTCGTCCAAAAGTCGAAATTTCCATTCTTGCCCTTCGAGCAGGCAGGCGCCTATTCGATCGGAAAGAACTGCGCTCCCGCGCGGGGCAGCATGCTCGCGGCGAGCAGGCGAAACTTCGTCTCGCCTGTTACAACGAACGAATAAACGAACCGATATTTGAAAAGCTATGTCATTGACTAATTCGATACTGTCCGCTTATTACGCCAAGCGGCTCAAAGCCATCGACCGATTTCGGCGGCAGCCGTGGGACGTTCAGTTCGAGCAATTCCGGCTGTTGGTCAGTTACGGCGCCCGGACCGAATACTTCAAGCGGTACGGCGTCGGCGCTTTCGGTTCCGTCGAGGAGTTCCAGCGGCAGGTGCCCGTGGTGGGATACGACGAATTGCAACACGAGATCGAACGCGTCAGGGCCGGTGAAGAGAACATTTTGTGGCCCGGCAGAGTGGAATGGTTCGCCAAATCGTCCGGCACCACCGGCGACCGGAGCAAATATATCCCCGTCACGCGCGAATCACTCGAACAGTGCCATTTCCGGGGCGGGAAAGACGTGATGGCCATATTCGCCTACAACAATCCCGAAAGCAAAGCGTTCGACGGCAAAACCCTGACCCTGGGCGGCAGCCACCGCCTCGACAGCATGGGCGGCGGGGCGCAGAGCGGGGATTTGTCAGCGATACTGATCCACAACGCCCCGAAATGGGTCAACCTGGTGCGCGAGCCCTCGATGGAGATCGCCTTGATCCCCGATTTCGAGCGCAAAGTGGAAGCCATCTGCCGCCGATGCTCCAAACAGCGCATCACCTCGTTTGCCGGAGTACCCTCGTGGAACCTTGTGCTGATGAACAAGATCCTCGAATACACGGGCGAGGACAACCTGCTCGGAGTGTGGCCCGACCTCTCCCTTTTCATACACGGCGGCGTGAGCTTCACCCCTTACCGGGAGCAGTACCGGCGGCTGATTCCTTCGCCCCGGATGAAATACATGGAGACCTACAACGCCTCGGAAGGTTTCTTCGCCATACAGGACAACCTTTCGACACAGGATATGCTCCTGATGCTCGATTACGGGGTTTTCTACGAGTTTCTGCCGCTAAAAGAGCTCTCCGATCCGTCGAAGGCGGTGACGCTGGCCGATGTGCAGATGGGGGTCAACTATGCGATGATCGTCTCCACGAACGGAGGGTTGTGGCGGTATATGATCGGGGATACGGTGGAGTTCACGAGCCTTGCCCCGTACAAAATCCGGATTACGGGGCGTACGAAGAGTTATATCAACGCTTTCGGCGAAGAGATCATCATCGACAATGCGGAGCGGGCTATGGCGGCGGCGTGCCGGGCGACGGGGGCCAAGGTGCTGGACTACACGGCGGCGCCGGTCTTCATGGATGGGCGGGCCAAGGGGGGGCACCAGTGGTTCGTGGAGTTCGACACGGCTCCGTCGGATGCGATGCTGTTCGCAGAGGTGCTGGACAAGACGTTGCAGGAGGTCAATTCGGACTATGCGGCCAAGCGGTTCCGCAATACGACGCTGATGGCGCCGCAATTGGTGGTGGCCCGCAAGGGGACTTTTTACCGCTGGATGCAGGATCGCGAAAAGCTGGGGGGACAGAATAAGGTGCCCCGCCTGGCGAACGACCGCCGCTATATGGACGAATTACTCAAAATTAATACCCTGTAATTTTTTACCGTTCGTTTTTGTAA
>CAZAPI010000117.1:0-5414 GCA_964486945.1 uncultured Rikenella sp.
ACAGACGCCCCCGCGCGGCAGCGCAGTTCCGTACTGTTCGGGTAGTTATAGTCCATTCGGAATGTCCGAAGACACCGCCTGCTCGCTTTATGGGTAGATTTGCGATTTTCGTATGAGCGAAAATCGCAAATCTGCCGCGGGCGTTGTTGATGCAAAAATGGCGGCGAACCGTGCGGCCCTCCGCCGGGGGGAGGCTCCGGGCGGACATAGGGAGATCATGCCGCTAAATCGTAGGATGGTCAGAACGGTTTCCGCGTCAGCGGGCGGCACTTCTCCGACAGAAAGTTATGTCGGGTGGAGGTATTGTGTCTTTTATTGGCCTGCCGATCGGCGACTTTTGCAAAACTAACCGATCAATAAAAAAAGCTTTTCTCCGAATGATCGGAAAAAAGCTTTTGAAAAAGAGTATCGGTCGAACATAATCCCGATTACATCGGGTCGGCCATGTTCTGGATCGGCTTGTGGTATTCGCCCGCTTCGAGCTTGCCACGGCAGGCCTTGAACGCATTGACCGTGTATTCCACGTCTTCCAGCGTATGCACCGCCGTCGGAATAATGCGTAGGATGATTTCTCCCTTGGGGATGACCGGATAGACCACCACTGAGCAGAACAAGTTGTGGTTTTCGCGCAGGTCCACCACGATGTTGGTGGCATCCTCGACCCCGCCCTTCATGTAGACCGGTGTCACCGGAGACTGGGTCACTCCGATGTCGAAGCCGGCATCCGTAAAGCCCTTTTGGAGCGCCTTCACGATCGTCCAGAGCTTTTCGCGATATTCCGGATGCTCCTGGATCAGTTCGAGCCGTTTCATCGCCCCCTTTACCATCGGCATCGGCAGCGACTTGGCGTAGAGCTGCGAGCGCATATTGTAGCGGAGGAAATTCACGATGTCCGGGTCGGAAGCCACGAAAGCGCCGATCCCGGCGAACGATTTGGCGAAAGTCCCGAAGTGTACGTCGATCTGGTCTTCGACCCCGAAATGTTCCGGCGTCCCGGCCCCGGTCTTACCCATGGTGCCCAGTCCGTGGGCGTCGTCCACCAGGATGCGGAAATTGAAATCTTTCTTCATCGCCACGATCTCGTCCAGTTTGCCCAGGTCGCCCTTCATTCCGAACACCCCTTCGGTAATCACCAGCACGCCGCCGCCCTGCTTTTCGGCCAGCTTCGTTGCCCGTTCGAGCATCGTGCGGCACTTGTCCATGTCATTGTGGGGGTACACGAACCGCTTGCCTCCTTTGGCTTTGTGAATCAGCAGCCCGTCGATGATGCAGGCGTGCGCCTCCGAGTCGTAAACGATCACGTCGCGTGCCCCGGCAAGGCAGTCGATAATCGACACCATCCCCTGGTATCCGAAGTTGAGCAGGAAAGCGTCCGGTTTGTGGACGAAAGCCGCCAGGCGGCGCTCCAGCTCCTCGTGGTATTTGGTCTGGCCGCTCATCATGCGGGCACCCATCGGGGCTGCCATTCCGAATTCCCGCGCTGCTTCGGCATCGGCTTTCATCACCTCCGGATGTGCCGCCAGCCCTAAGTAGTTGTTCAGGCTCCAGTTCAACATCATCTTGCCGCGGAACAGCATCCGCGGGCCGATGGGGCCTTCGAGTTTCGGGAAAGAGTAGTAGCCGTGGCTCAGTTTCTGGTACTGGCCGATCGGGCCGCCGGCATCATTTTTGATTCGTTCGAAAATATCCACAGTATGGTAATTTTGATGATTTAACGGAAATTTTGGGACAAAGGTAGGCTTTTTTCCGTTCCGCTGTCCGTCTTCCGGATAAGTATAAAATCGTATTTTGCCCCTGCGGCGGGCTTTACGTTCCGGCCTGTCGCCCGGCCCAAACGAATCAATTATGCTTTCAAAAAAGTTTATTACCTTTGTAAATTGATATATACGCACACGACCACTACCTTTTATGAGATACATACGGCTCACTGTCTTTCTGCTGGCTTTCCTGGTGACGGGTGCCGGTTGCGGCGCGGCTTTCGGCAAAGGCATGAACAAACTGCTCAAGAGCAAGAATACCGAACAGATCTACCAGGCGGCGCTGGACTCCTACCGTAATAAGAAGTTCCGCAACGCGACGGTCTATTTCGAAGCGGTGTACAACGACCTTTACAGCAGCGACCGGGCGGACACGATCCTCTTTTACACAGCCAAATCCTATTACAACCAGGGGATGTACGACCTGGCGGCAGACGGGTTCGACCAGTACCGCAAGGCGTTCAGCCGCAGGCCTTTCTCCGAAGAGGCGGAGTTCCTGCTGCCGATGTGCTGGTACCACCTCTCGCGCCCGGCCGAACGCGACCAGACCGAGACACACAAGGCGATCACCACCTTCAATGAATACCTGAACCGCTACCCGCAGAGCATCAAGGCGGAGGATATCAAACGGATGCTCGAAGAGTTGCAGAACAAACTGTACGAAAAGGAGTTCATCAACGCATCGCTCTATTTCAAGCTGCAGCGCTACCCGGCTTCGGTGGCGGCCCTGCGCAACTCGCTCAAGGACATGCCGGAAACACCTTACCGCGAGACGATGATGTACCTGATCTGCAAGTCGTGGTACAACTACGCCAAGAACAGTATCCCGGCCCGGAAACTGGACCGCTATATGAAGATGGTCGATTCGTACTATAACTTCAAAAGCGATTATCCGGACAGCAAAAATTACCTCAAGGATCTCGACAAGATGTTCCGCGAGGCGAAGTCCTACGTGGACAACAACCAACAGGCGGCGGTGGATATCGAGAAAAACCGCATCGATGCAGAAAGCCTCAAAGAGAGCATCAAACAGCAGAAAGCTAACCTGAAGACGATCAGCGACCAGCTGGAGCGCAGCCAGGCCAAAAATAGACTGAAACAGGATGAGGCGACCCTCAAGGCCCTGCAAACGCAGATCAAGGCGGAGGCGAAGAAGTTGAAGAAGAGCGATTCGAGGATCCGAAAGAGCGACAGCCGGATCTCGCGCGAGAGTGCAGAACAGATACTGGAAGTAAAATAAGTCAACACCATATTATGGAAATCAAAACCCAGAATGTCCCGACCAACACGGTCACCCGGACCCTGAGCGACCTGGATGAGGCCACGGGCAACATCTACGAAACAGTGAATGTCATTGCCAAGCGGGCCAACCAGATCAACAGCGAGTTGAAGCAGGAACTGGCGGGCAAACTTTCCGAATTCTCGTTCGCTTCGGACAACCTCGAAGAGACTTTCGAGAACCGGGAGCAGATCGAAATCTCGCGCCACTACGAACGGCTGCCGAAACCGACCCTGATCGCTATCGAAGAGTACCTCGACGGCGAGGTGGACTTTCGCGAACGGAACCCGCAACCGAAAGAAAAATAGTTCGTTTATCTGTACTTTGTGCTGTACGGAACCGTCCTCTTTCTTCAGAAAAAGGACCGGAAAGACTTTCCAGAGCTCCGCTAATCCAAGCGTGTCGGCCTTAGCCTGTTCCGGGCCTGTTTTTTCAACGGCGCGTTTAATGTAATACACACTCTTTAGTGTGCTCGTTGGAAAGCTCCCGGCCCTTAAGAGAGTAGCCTCAGCATGGCTGCCCGACGGGCGGCCGCCGGAAAAGTTCTTCGGTCCGTTCTTTCAACCGGCGCTGCCAGCGAGGGCAAAGCAGGCTTGAACGCTCTGTCGAGCGGCGAGGAGCAAGATCGAAGATCAACAAAGAACAATACCAAACGGCACTAAGCACGAATAAAAGGACGATTGATATTATGTCACTGCAAGGGAAACACATTCTGCTGGGAGTCACCGGAAGCATAGCCGCTTATAAAGCGGCTATGCTTATTAGGTTGCTGGTCAGGGAGGGGGCCGAAGTGCGCGTGGTCATGTCGCAGGCCGCCAGGGACTTCGTGACGCCGCTGACGCTGGCTACCTTGTGCCGGCATCCGGTGCTGGCGGATAACTTCGATCCTACCAACGGGGCGTGGAACTCGCATATTTCCCTCGGAGAGTGGGCCGATCATTATCTCATTGCACCGGCTACGGCCAATACGCTGGCCAAGATGGCGCGCGGGGTGGCGGACAACCTGTTGCTGTGCACCTATCTTTCGGCGCGTTGTCCGGTGAGCGTGGCCCCGGCGATGGACCTCGATATGTATAAGCATCCGGCCACGCAGGAGAACCTTTCGATCTTGAAGAGGCGGGATAACGTGGGGATTATCGAGCCGGGCGATGGGGAGCTGGCCAGCGGACTGGTGGGCAAAGGGCGGATGGCGGAACCGGAGGAGATATGCCGATACCTCTCGTCCCGTTTTTCCGGGGACAAGAAAGAAGAAGAAGTCTTGCCGCTGGCCGGGAAAAAGGTGCTCGTGACGGCGGGGGCGACCGTGGAACCGATCGACCCGGTGCGGTTCGTGAGCAACTTCTCGACCGGAAAGATGGGGTATGCCATTGCGGAGGCGCTGGCCATGCGGGGGGCGGACGTTACGTTGGTGACGGGGCATGCCACGGCGGTTTTGTCGCGGACATATACCAATATCGGGATTGTAACGGCACTGTCGGCGGCCCGGATGTACGAGGCGTGCGCGCGTTTGTTTCCGCAGATGGACGGGGCTGTGTTTTGCGCGGCGGTGGCCGACTATACTCCGGCATTTCCGATGGGGGAGAAGTATAAACACGACGGGGATAAGCCGTTCATACTCGAATTGAAGCCCACGAAAGATATTGCGGCAGAGATGGGACGCATCAAGCGGGCCGGGCAGATTACCATCGGTTTTGCCTTGGAAACCTCGGCGGCCTCGGCGGAGGATTATGCCCGCGGGAAACTGCAAACTAAAAACCTGGATGCCATCGTGCTCAACTCACTGCAGGACAAAGGGGCGGGATTCGGCACGGACACCAATAAGGTGACCATATTCGACCGGGAACCGGATGCGCAGCCGACGGTTTTGCCGTTGAAATCCAAGGCGGAAGTGGCGGAGGATATCGCAGACTGCCTCTGCCGGAAACTCGGCGGAGAATAACGCTTTCATTGCACGGGAAACAGTCATGCTACGCGAACTGAAAATAGAGAACTACGCCATTATCGCGCACCTCGACATCGCGTTCCACCCCGGGTTGAACATCATCACGGGGGAGACGGGGGCCGGGAAGTCCATACTGCTGGGCGCCTTGTCCCTGCTGGGAGGGGCGCGGGCCGACGCAGCGGTGATACGCGACGGGGCGGCGGCGTGCGTGATCGAGGCGGAATTCGATATTGCTCCTTATCAAGAAGAACTGCTGCCGATTTTCGAAGAGAACGATCTGGATTGGGAGGACACCGTTGCTATTCGCAGGATGATCTCGTCGGCGGGGAAAAGCCGGGCTTTCATCGGCGACATCCCGGTCAACCTGGCGACCCTGCGGGCTGTGGCGGACCGGCTGGTCGATATTCATTCCCAGCACCAGACCCTGCTGCTGGCG
>CAZAPI010000118.1:0-5402 GCA_964486945.1 uncultured Rikenella sp.
TGGTTTCCTCGACGCCGGCCGCGATGGCGCCCACCTGGGTGGTGGACTCGGCGTTGCAGATCACGAAGGTATCGCAGACGGCCCCGTCGAGGGAGCTCAGATCGAGGCTTACGATACGGGCGGCTTTCTTGTCCTGCATGGCGCGGACGATGGTGTCGGTCAGGTTTTCGGTTTTATCGTTCATTCAGGGTAAATGGTTCTGGTCTTTGGCGCGGGATGCTTCCCGCACATTTTAAAGAACAAAGGTAAGTAATTTTATTTTATTTCGGACGCGTATCGTTTCCTGTTCGGAGCGAGTCCGCATTTCAGTTTTTGCGGCGGCGGAGCACGTAAGTGCGCAGCCGCAGTAAATCGGCGAGCGAGTAGCACGGTGCAGCATTGTCGGGGCACAGCGACCGCATAAGCGGGGGCGGGGGCGCGCGCCCGAGGACAAATACTGCTGAGAGGTACGCATCGGGACATGAAGACGAATGGCTATTTCCTACCGCATCCCGGGATTGATGGCGGCGGGCTGGCCGGACGAAATGGGAAAGAGGTTGCCGAGGTATTGCAGGTGCTGGGTGCCGATGCCCTGGATGGTGAGTGAGGCGTTCCCATTGCTGAAGGTTTCGAAGGTCAGGATATAGCCGCACTGGTTGTACTGCTCGCGGGCATTGATGACGATCCATCCTTTGTTCTTCCCGGCAGGCAGGCTTTGCAGGTCGATCGAGGGCCGCACGGCGGTGAAGTAGAAGGGGGAGCGGTCGGGGTCGGAAACGGTGTTGTAAACGTAGCCGTAGTACGGCAGGCTGCACACGAGGCTGTCGGGGGTGACGGCGACTTCGTAGTAGGTGTTCAGGGTGATGTAGGGCATTCCGGGCAGCTGGGTCACCACGCGGGTGGGCACGAAGAGGAATCGCCGGGCGGTGAGGATCGAATCGACGGTGCGGGCGGTGGCGGCAGCTTCGGCTTCGCGCCGGACTTTACGTTCCTGGCGGCTGTAGTCTCGGGCCTGTACGGCGGTGAGGTTGAGGCCGATGGCCGCCCCGAGTCCCAGGAGGAATAGTTTGGCTTTCATGGCTGGAGGGTTTGTGTAGACGGGTTTGTCCGATGTCTGCCTCTGCACAAATTATGCCACGGGGCAGGCGTATCCGGCCTCGGACAGGACGCTATTATATAACGGATCCGGAGGGTTGAAATTATATGTCGGGCGGGACGATATTCGGCGGCATTCGGCCCGCACGACCTTGCGGTCGCCGGCGATCGAGAAAAGTTCCCGCATTAGTGGAGGACCGAACAGAGGGTAGTTACAGCCCATTCGGAGTGCCAGCGGCGGAGCGCGTGAGCGCGAAGCCGCAGTAAGACGAAGAGCGAGAAGCGCGTTCCGGAAAGGAACGCCGGGCCGCCCCGTGAGGGGCGTGAGCAACCCGAATAGGGTAAGTTACAGCCCATTCGGAGTGCCCGCGACTTCGGCAGCCCGAACCTCAGAGAGCAAATAGTAGTGAAGATTTGCGTCAGCGCCAGCCTGAAGCCTCCCACAGGGTACCGATGCAAGTCTTTTGCCAGCCGAGCGGAGCGAGGCTGTGCGGCGACCGCCTCGCCCGGCGGGAGCCGCAACTTCGCCAAGGCTCCGTTGCTTAATCCCGCAGGCGGTCGCCGAAAACGACTGATGCGAAGCCCTAAGGCCCCCACGATAGCGGTCAGGCCGAACCGACGCCGCAGCCGAGTTGCCATTAGGCTTGCCTGAATGGCCGAGGCGCAAGGAGGAAGCCCGAAAGCCAACCCACCCCGGGCGAAGGCCTGCTATCGCAGTCCTCGCTGGCTCCGGCTTGAACCCGTATGAGCGAGAAGCACCATTCGTCAGAATGGCCGGGCGTCCCCGAGGGGGTAGGGGCGCCCGAAAACAACAGAACGGGGAACTGAGGCCGAACCCGACAGAGCGAGTAGCTGAGTTTTTTTTGTGCAATCCGGAGGATTGCCGGGCCTGCCGCCAAGCCGCTCTGCGGCTCCCGCCCCCGGGCGGCGGCCCGAAAACGAAAGAGCAGGTAGTGCATTCCGTAGAGAGATTACGGCACCGGCGGAGCGCGCCTCCCTGTGGCAAGGGAACGCAAACCCTGACACAAAGACGCAACGTGCCTGCGAGGGACAAGTCCCTCGCAGGCACAGACCACCGAAACCACTCAAAAGGATAATAAACAAAGTCCCTGAGGGACCGTAAACAACAGTCGGTGCCGGAAAAAACGGCCCCCTACTGCCGGTAGCCGGGGCGGGTGCGGGAACCGGACACTGCCCTGCCCGATCCGCCGGGTAGGGCAGGTTCGGGCAGGGTGACCTGCGGCCGAACGGTGATCACAGCCCGGTCGCGCTGTCCGGTCATCGGATCGACCGCCTCGACCGTATTTTCCCCCATCCTCAACGCGGCGTTCTCCCACACGAACCGCCCCAGCCCGTCGTTAGTCCGAAGCCCCAGCGAAACGCCATTCACGAAAAGCTCGACATCGTTCTGGTTGGAGAAGACGCGGAGAGTCTGCACCGCTCCGCCCCGCACCTCGCGCCGCTTTTCGGCGATATGCACGAACGGCTCGGTAACGTTCCAATTGGCCTTATAGAAATAGAAAGCGTCCTTGCGCACACTGCGGCCGAAGGTGACCAGCCCGTAGTCGGCCACGCCGGGACGCGCCCCGTCGGTGCGGTGGGCAGCGCCGTAGTCGAACATGGTCCAGACGAAGGTGCCCCAAAAATTAGGCTTGGAGGCGATCACGCTCCAATAGGTTTCGTGCAGGTAGGTCTGCCACTGCTCGGGATGCCAAGGCCCGGCGAAGTCGGGCCGGTAGAGGCTGTCGGCCCACTGGTAGATACTGGCCCCGGCACCGTACTCGCTCACGCCGCTCTTGAGGGCGGGAAACCCTTTGCGCAGATCGGCGGTCCACTCGGCGAAGTCCCCGGGCTGGCCGGAGGTCCACCCCATGAACTGGTTGAAGCCGATCAGGTCGGTGACGAAGTTCAGGTCGCCGTCCTGGTTGCTGGCGGCGACGGTCAGGCGACCGCCGCCCTCCTCGCGGGCGATCTTAGCCAGCTCGCGCACCAGCGTGAGGGGGTCGTCGCCGCGCTGAGTGAGCTGGTCGAAGAGGCCCCACCAGACGACGGACGGATGGTTGTAGAGCTGGTGGATCATCTCGCGCAGCTGCTGGCGGGCATCCTGCCAGAAAGGGTCGCTGTCGTTGAACCCGGTATCTCGGTACTGCCCCGCCCCGACGAAGGGGATCTCGCTCCAGACGAGGATCCCGGCGCGGTCGCAGAGCTCGAGGAAATAGGGGTCATTGGGGAAGTAGGCGCACCGCACGGCATTGACACCCATCTCGCGCATCAGCTCGACGTCGCGCCGGTGGTTCTGGCGGCGGAGCGCGTTCCCGATGCCGTCCCAGTCTTCGATGCGGCAGACGCCTTGTATGCGCAGGGGGGTGCCGTTCAGGAGGAATCGGTTGTTGTCGTCGACGGAGAACCACCGCACGCCGAAGTCCTGCCGCACGGTGTCGTAACCGCCGGAGCCGCTGACGCGGGCTTCCATATTGTAGAGGTATGGGTCTTCGACACCGTTCCACAGACGCGGCTGCGGGATGGTGAAGGTGGCTCCCACGTCGCTGCGACCTTCGGCGTCGAGCTTGACGCGCCGGGTCAGGGAATCGAGGACGTTGCCTTCGCCGTCGCGCAGGATGAAAGTGGCCACGGCGGTGGCCCCGCTGCCGCCGCGCACGCCGACGTGGGTGTTGATGTCGGCCCGGGATTCGGACACTTCGGTGGGAGTGACGTACAGCCCGCACGAGCCGTAGTCATCGAAAGCTATGTGGGTGGCGGGAACGGCGATCAGCTCGATGCTGCGGTAGAGGCCGCCGTAGATGTTGAAGTCGCCGGTCAGGGGGAGCAGGTCGAGGTCGGGGGCGTTATTGACGCGCACCCAAAGGACGTTGCGACCGCCGAAAGTGATGTGGCTGGTGACCTCCCATGCGAAAGCGGTGTAGCCGCCGCGGTGCTGGCCGACGTGTTTGCCGTTGACGTAGAGGTCGCAGACGGAGTTGGCGCCGCCGAAGCGCAGGAAGATGCGCCGCCCCTGCCACTCTTTGGGGATCTCGATGGCTTTGAGATAGCAGCCCAGGCCGCGGTAGTAGTCGGGTTTGCCGCCGAGGGCGTCGGTGTTCCAGGTGTGGGGCAGGTCGACGGCCTGCCCGGCGGCGGACAGTCGCATCTCCCACCCGGGGGTGTAGGTCCACCCGCGGTCGAGGCTGACGCTCAGCCGCTGGGCGAAGGCGGCGCCGTAGATGCCGAAAATACATATCAGGGCAAGAAGTATCTTTTTCATGGCTGCGGTATGTGTGTCGTCTGCAAATATAACGAAAGGGGGACTTAAATCGGAACGATCCGGACAACGGGAACGCCCCTGCCGTTATACGGAATGTAAAGATAATATTTCTTCGCTGGTTTCGTTGCGCGGCGGCGCTATGGATGATTTTTCGCTACCTTTACGACATAAATCCGATCGATTATGACTGTCAAGGAGAGGTTTGCGGGGATCATAGGCTGGTTCTCGGAAAATATGCCGGTGGCGGAAACGGAGCTGCACTACCGCACGCCGTACGAGCTGCTGGTGGCGGTGATGCTGTCGGCGCAGTGCACGGACAAGCGGGTGAACATGGTGACGCCGGCGCTGTTCGAGCGGTTCCCGACCCCGCGCCACCTGGCCGACACGACGCCGGACGAGGTGTTCGAGTATGTCCGTTCGGTGTCGTACCCCAATTCGAAGGCGGAGCACCTGGTGGCGATGGCCCGAAGACTGGAAGAGGTTTACGGGGGGCAGGTGCCGGACACGGTCGAAGAATTGGTTACTTTACAAGGCGTGGGGCGCAAGACGGCCAATGTGATCGTGTCGGTGGCTTACGGCAAGCCGGCGATGGCGGTGGATACGCATGTGTTCCGGGTGGCGGAGCGGATCGGGCTGACGACGGGGTCGAAAAACCCGCTGCAGACGGAACGGGCCCTGGTGGCGCATATTCCGCGGGAGCTGCTGGGAACGGCGCACCACTGGCTGATCCTCCACGGGCGCTATGTCTGCACGGCGCGGACGCCGAAGTGTGCAACATGCGGCATCGCGCCGTGGTGCCGCTACCGGCAGCGGGAGCTGAAAAAGGCGGCGGAAAAAAAAGATTAGGGGCTATTGCCGAGACGAAAGGTGCGGAGAGTTCCACGGAGCACGCCCCTGACGGGTGCAGATGAGCAAAAAATCCCCGCGATAGCGGGCGGGCCACAGGTGTCGCTCGGCACTCGAACCGGAAGCATATTTCGCCAAAGCGCAGGGATAGTGCCGCAGGAACTGTTTTCGTTCCGGAGCCAGCGGAGGGGCCGCCCGAGCTTGTCGAGGGTGTGCCCCT
>CAZAPI010000119.1:0-5342 GCA_964486945.1 uncultured Rikenella sp.
GCACCGCAGGCTCCGGAAATATACCCACATAATCCTTACCGACTGCGCAGCGGAACGAATCGGCACAAAAATAACCGGAAGATTTTGGGAAAAGCGGGAAATTGATTACTTTTGCAACGCATTCGGGGCCGAAAGGCCGGGAGTGCGGAACGGCACCGTAGCTTAATTGAATAGAGCAGTTGACTACGGATCAACAGGTTACAGGTTTGAGTCCTGTCGGTGTCACAAAAAAAGTGGGAACGGGTGTAACGTCTTTACGTTACACCCGTTTTTCGTTTCCCGTCAGCCCGGCTCCTCCCGGGAGAAGCTCTCCGCACCCCTCCGTCCGAAAACGCGGACAATCTTGAGGGCCAGCTCCGTGGAGAGAACGAGGCACCCAGCCTCGATGGCGTTGATATTCTGCCGGTTACCCCCACAGCCTCCGCGACCTGTTGCCGAGCCATGCGGCCCGCCCGACCCGGATCCTATTCTTTTCAAACGAAAGACCAGCACCCGCCGAATCACGATAAAGATACGTCGCAGGCGAACAGGCGCAGAGCAGCAGCACGGCGCCGCTGCCCCGGAGGCCGAGCGCAAAGGCTTTGGCACAGGACAACCGCCATGCACTCGTCCTCGATCTTTTCGCAGAAGAGAGCGACCGGCAGCAGGCCGTCAGATAGATCAGGCCGCTCCTGGAAATGATATGGGACGGCGGGTCGCCGATGCGGAATTCGTATCGGTGCTGTTCGGTATTGTCGACCGATCGAAACGGGGTTTCCATACGATAGAGCTGTTTTGACGGAACATGTATCAAGTTTCAAACCACACGTATTGCATCCGACCGCCAAATTTCCTACCTTTCGTGAAGTATCCAATTTTCCCGAGCAATGAAAATCGTAGGCATTTATCCGGATTCTTTCGAGGCTTCGCTGGCCAAGGGCCGGCTGGAGGAGGCAGGCATCAAGGCATGCCTGACCAACGAATATGTGAATGACGTGATGCCGTGGGGCACACCGCAGGATCTCGGGGTGAGGCTGGCGGTGGCGGACGAATGCTATGAGGCGGCCATGAAGTTGCTGGCACCTTCGCCGGAGGGGGACCCGGCAGTAAAGAGGAAAGTGTGTCCGCACTGCGGCTCGGAGCATGTATCGCTGGGTCTGCGGGAGCGGCACAAGTGGGCCAAGGTATTCTGGCTGGCTCTGGCGACGATCACCATGTCGCCGTCGAGAAAGGTGCGGGCGAATTACTATTGCGAGGATTGCCGCCAGGAGTTCTGAGGGGGCGCTCGGCCGGCGGGGAACGGTTGAATTACCGGTGCTGGCGCAGTCGCGAACAGCCTGCATGATACGGTCGCAAAGCCGGATGGCAAGGGCGTTTTGCGGCTATGCGGAAGCGTTTGGGGAGTTCTTCATGGAATTCGGAGGCCATGACCCGGTCATGTGCGGCGATGGAGTCGCGCCGGGCTTCGGGGGTTATGAAATATCCGGCGGCGGGAATGCCGATGACCGGGCATTCTTTTTCCCATTGGCGGCAAGCCACCTCGTAATTCGGGGTATATTTCACTTCGAGTATCTGCCCCCGGCCGAATCGGGGTAAATGTAAATACGGAACCCGATGGAGTCCTCCCGCGAGGCTTCGAACGAGGGGTCGAAAAAGTATCCGACGGGGCGGTGATGTCGCCGAAGAGAAGCCGCTCGGTCTGGCCTTTGCTGCCGGAATTGTAGTCGCCGTGCCGGCTGCCGTCGGCTTCGACGTAGATGTCGCCACCGGAGCAGTCGTTTTCGATCCGTTTGGAGAATTTGTCGCCGCGCTCGGGAGGTGAGCTGTGCGGAGGCCGATCGAAACGGCGAGGGGGAGGAGGAACAGGAGAAGCGATCGTTTCATTTCCAGGGAAAATCTTATAGGCATGAACAGGTTATAACTTTTATCGCACAAATGCACTAAAAAAAGTCCGGGACTATGCACGCTGTGCATAGTCCCGGACTTCGTTATAATACGGCTTTACCGAAAAAGCCGCATGGTCATTTACTTTTCCTGTTTCAAAGCAGCGTGCGCCGCAGCCAGTCTGGCGATCGGCACGCGGAACGGTGAGCAGGACACATAGTTCAAGCCGGCATAGTGGCAGAATTCCACCGAGCTGGGCTCGCCGCCGTGCTCGCCGCAGATACCGCATTTCAGCCCTTCACGGACAGTACGGCCCTTGAACACGGCTTCGCGGATGAGCTGCCCTACCCCTTTGACGTCGAGGATCTGGAACGGGTCTTGCTTGAGGATGCCTTTGCGGAGGTATTCCGGCAGGAATTTCCCGATATCGTCGCGCGAGAATCCGAGGGTCATCTGCGTGAGGTCGTTGGTACCGAACGAGAAGAACTGGGCCACTTCGGCGATCTCATTGGCCGTCACGGCAGCGCGCGGTACCTCGATCATCGTACCGATCATGTAGTCGATCTTGTCGTTGCGTTCTGCGAACACCTCTTCAGCGGTGGCGTCGATGATCTTCTTCTGGTATTTGAGCTCTTTGTGGTTGCCGACCAGCGGAACCATGATTTCGACATGTACCGGAACGCCTTTTTTCTTGACGTTCATGGCAGCCTCGATGATGGCACGGGTCTGCATCTCGGTGATCTCGGGATAGGTGTTCCCCAGACGGCACCCGCGATGCCCGAGCATCGGGTTGACTTCGGCCAGGGCCTCAACCTTTTCTTTGATCGTTTCGTAACTTACGCCCATTTCCGCAGCCATTTCGCGCTGTTCTTTCTCGAAGTGGGGTACGAATTCGTGCAGCGGCGGGTCGAGCAGACGCACGGTCACAGGATGCCCTTCCATCACTTCGAACAGGCCTTCGAAGTCTTCGCGCTGCATGGGCAGCAGTTTGGCCAATGCCTTGCGGCGGCCCTGTTCGTCGTCGGCGAGGATCATCTCGCGCACGGCTTTGATGCGGTCGCCCTCGAAGAACATGTGTTCGGTACGGCAGAGGCCGATACCCTGCGCCCCGAATGCGAATGCCTGTTTGGCGTCGCGCGGCGAGTCGGCATTAGCCCGCACTTTCAGATGTGCATATTTGCTGGCGAGGTCCATCAGTTTCCCGAAGTCGCCGGACAGGTCGGCGGCCTGGGTAGCCACTTTGCCTTCGTAAACTTCGCCGGTGGAACCGTTCAGCGAGATCCAGTCGCCTTCCTTGAGCACGGTGCCGCCGATGGTCATCGTCCGGGCCTTGTAATCCACCTGGATGCTGCCCGCGCCGGAGACGCAGCATTTACCCATACCGCGCGCCACCACAGCCGCATGGCTGGTCATCCCCCCGCGTGCGGTGAGGATACCGTTGGCGGCGTTCATCCCTTTCAGGTCTTCCGGCGAGGTTTCGATACGGACGAGGATGGTTTCCTTGCCGTTTCCTTTCCAGGCTTCAGCGTCGTCGGCGAAGAATACGATCTGGCCGGTGGCAGCCCCCGGTGAAGCCGGCAGCCCTTTGGTCAGCACTTTGGCTTTTTTAACCGCATCCTTGTCGAACACCGGGTGCAAGAGTTCGTCGAGTTTGGCGGGTTCCACACGCAGCACGGCGGTCTTTTCGTCGATCAGCCCTTCGGAGAGCATCTCCATGGCCATGCGCACCATCGCTTCGCCGGTACGTTTCCCTGAGCGGGTCTGGAGCATCCACAGTTTACCGTCCTGGATGGTAAACTCGATGTCCTGCATATCTTTAAAGTAGGTTTCCAGATGGTTCTGGATTTCGTCGAGTTCTTTGTAGACCGACGGCATCACCTCTTCGAGCGACGGGTATTTGGCTTTGCGTTCTTCTTCGCTGATGCCTTGCAATTTGGCCCAGCGGCGCGACCCTTCGACGGTGATCTGCTGCGGGGTGCGGATACCGGCAACCACGTCTTCGCCCTGTGCGTTCACCAGGTACTCTCCGTTGAAGATATTTTCGCCGGTAGCGGCGTCGCGGGTGAAAGCCACCCCGGTGGCCGAGTTGTCCCCCATGTTCCCGAACACCATGGCCTGCACGTTCACGGCGGTCCCCCATTCCGACGGATACTTGTGCATCTGGCGGTAAAGGATGGCACGTTCGTTCATCCAGCTTTCGAATACGGCACAGATGGCACCCCAGAGCTGTTCCCACGGATCGTCGGGGAAGTCTTTGCCGGTCTGCTGTTTAACGGCCGCCTTGAATTTGACGACCATTTCTTTGAGGTCGTCGGCGGTCAGTTCGGTATCGTTCTCAACGCCGCGTTTGGCTTTGATCTCTTCGATGATGACTTCGAACGGGTCGTGGTCTTCTTTCGATTCGGGTTTCATGCCGAGCACCACGTCGCCGTACATCTGCACGAAACGGCGGTACGAGTCCCACGCGAAACGTTCGTTGCCGCTGCGTTTGGCCACAGCCTGCACGGCCTGGTCGTTCATACCGAGGTTCAGGATGGTGTCCATCATACCGGGCATCGACACGCGGGCGCCGGAACGGACGGACATCAGCAGCGGGTTGGTGGTGGAGCCGAATTCCATACCCATCTGTGTTTCGACCTCTTTCATGGCTTTTTCGACGTCGGGTTTGATCATGGCGATCACGCCTTCTTTGCCGTGGGTATAGAATTCGGTACATACTTCGGTGGTGATGGTGAAGCCGGCCGGCACGGGAATACCGATCAGGTTCATTTCGGCCAGGTTGGCCCCTTTGCCGCCGAGCAGTTCTTTCATCTTGCCGTTTCCTTCGGCTTTTTTGTTACCGAACGAATAAACGCGTTTTACGTTGGACATTTTGTTGTAATTTATGAATTAATTGATTGTACACCAAATCATTAGCACACCTACAGCTTTTTCGCGGCGCAAATGTGTGTGGGCAAATATACGTTATTTTCCGGGATTTTCACACATGCGGGGTGCTTTGGGTCGTTGCCGGGCGATTTTGCATTTTTTCAGCAATCGTTTCCATATTTATCAGCATTTTTACGACGGGTGGAAAACCGGGACAATCAGCTTATGCCCGGGGGCGGAGGCATGCTCTCGAAGGGAATCACGGCGATGCGCGCGGCGCATATACCGGTGGACCGAAAGCAGATTCGCGGGTATGACCCGTTATGTCACTGCGGGCACGACCGGGCATTGTTGGCGAGGGTATCGGTTCAGCGCCGCTGGGGGGGGGGCTGGCACAGGAACTCCCGTTTTCGGGCCGCCGCCAGGGGGCGGAAGCCGCAGAGCGGCTTGACGGCAGGCCCGGCAATCCTCCGGATTGCGCAAAAGAACTCAGCTACTCGCTCTCTCAGGTTCGGCCCGCCCGCTGGCGCGGGGACTTTTGGTTTAGCATTAGTCGTTTTCGGCGACCGCCTGCGGGATTAAGCAACGAAGCCTTGGGCGTAGTTGCGGCT
>CAZAPI010000120.1:0-2621 GCA_964486945.1 uncultured Rikenella sp.
CGCGAAGAAGTCGTTGCCCTTGTCGTCCACGATGATGAACGCCGGGAAATTCTCCACATAGATCTTGCGTACGGCCTCCATCCCCAGTTCCGGGAAGTCCACCACCTCGACCGACTTGATGCTGTTCTTGGCCAGCACCGCCGCAGGTCCTCCGATTGAGCCGAGGTAGAACCCGCCGTGCTTCTTGCAGGCATCGGTCACCGCCTTGCTGCGGTTCCCCTTGGCCACCATGATCATCGATCCGCCGTGCTCCTGGAACAGGTCCACATACGGATCCATGCGTCCCGCCGTCGTCGGCCCGAACGAACCCGAAGCCATGCCGTTCGGCGTCTTGGCCGGCCCGGCGTAGTAGATCGGGTGGTTCTTGAAGTAGTCCGGCATCGGTTTGCCCTCGTCCAGCATCTTCTTGATCTGTGCGTGGGCGATGTCCCGCGCCACGATTAAGGTGCCCTTGATGTTCAGGCGCGTCTTGATCGGATACTGCGTCAGTTTGGCCCGCACGGCGTCCATTCCCTCGTCGAGGTCGATCTCCACTGCCGGAGCCAGTCCCGGGGCCTGTTTCGGCAGGAAGCGGGCCGGATTCTTTTCGAGCTGTTCGAGGAAGATGCCTTCCTCGGTGATTTTCGCCTTGATATTGCGGTCGGCCGAGCAACTCACGCCGATCCCCACCGGACAGCTCGCCGCATGCCGCGGCAGGCGGATCACCCGTACGTCATGCACCAGGTACTTGCCCCCGAACTGCGCCCCTACGCCTGATTCCTGGCAGATCTTTTTGATCTTCTCTTCCCATTCGAGGTCGCGGAATGCGCGTCCCCCTTCGTTGCCGCTGGTCGGCAGGTTGTCGTAGTAGTGTGCCGAAGCCTTTTTCACCGTCGCGAGGTTGGCCTCTGCCGAAGTCCCCCCGATCACCACGGCGAGATGGTACGGCGGGCAGGCCGATGTTCCGAGGTCTTTGATCTTGTCCCGGATGAATTTGGTCAGCGACTCGTCGTTGAGCAGCGCCTTGGTCTGTTGGTAGAGGAAAGTCTTGTTGGCCGACCCGCCCCCCTTGGTCATAAAGAGGAACTTGTAGGCGTTGCCCGGTTCGGCGTAGATGTCGATCTGGGCCGGCAGGTTGGTGGCGCTGTTCTTCTCGTCGGTCATGGTGAACGGCACCACCTGCGAGTAGCGCAGGTTGCAGTCGCGGTAGGTCTCGTAAACCCCTTTCGAGAGCCATTCGGCGTCGTCGGTACCGGTGTAGACGTTCTCGCCCTTCTTGCCGATCACGATGGCGGTGCCGGTGTCCTGGCAGGTCGGCAGTTCGCCGTCGGCGGCCACCACCTGGTTGGCCAGCATGGTGTAGGCCACGAATTTGTCGTTGTCGCTGGCTTCCGGGTCTTCGAGGATGTTGGCCAGCATCTGCAAGTGCGACGCGCGCAGGTAGAACGATACGTCGCGGAACGCTTCGCGTGCCAGGAGGTTCAGCCCTTCCGGGGTCACCTTGAGGATTTTGCGGCCGTCGCACTCGACGGTGGAGACATGCTCTTTGGTCAGGAGGCGGTATTCGGTGGTGTCCTCGCCCATCGGGAACGGCTCCTGGTATTTGAATTCTGACATGGTTGGATGGTTATTTTGTAAGCTGAGGGCAAAGTTACTGTTTTTTCCGTAACAGTGGTGCGGCCGGCGACAAATTGGTTTCCGGGCGATTTGCGCTCCGCCGGTCCGGGCCGGCGCAGACACGCATGGGTCCACAGCAAAATCCATACCTTCTATTAATAGGCGGACGAAAGGGCGGGGGCATCGCAAAAAGGCGTTACGCGACCCTAAAAACCGAAATTTGGACGAGTCTCAGGAAAAAAGTATATATTTGCAACTTCTGACAGACGACTAAAAAACAAAACAAAATAAAAACTTTTACAATCCATGCAGAATAAAGGCGCACTCAAGTTCCTGGCCATCATGCTGGCCATTGCCTGCGCGTTCCAGCTCTCGTTCTCGTTCGTGACGCGGAGCGTGCGCAAAGATGCCGCAAAAGCGTCCGGCGGGAACTCGGCCGTTGAACAGGCCTACCTCGACTCCATGAAGTCGCAGGTCGTGTACAACCTCGGGCTGGTGAAATACACCTATGCCGAATGTCAGGAAAAAGAGATCAACCTCGGACTCGACTTGCAGGGGGGGATGAACATCACCCTCGAGATCGCGGTTGAGGACGTGCTCAAGGCACTCTCCAACAACAGTACCGACCCTGCTTTCCTGCAGGCCATGGCCGATGCCAAGAAAGCGATGAGCAACAGCACCGACGATTTCATCACGCTGTTCGCCGACGCCTACCGCAACGTGGCTCCGGAAGGGCGGCTCGCCGCTATTTTCGGGACTTACGAGCTGCGGGGGAAAATCACGCCCGAGTCCACCAACGAACAGGTGATCCGGGTGCTGCGCGAATCGGCCGACGCAGCGATCTCCAACTCGTTCAAAGTGCTCTCCACCCGTATCGACCGCTTCGGCGTGGTGCAGCCCAATATCCAGCGCATCGGTAACACCGGGCGTATCCTGGTCGAGCTGCCGGGGGTCAAAGACCCGGAACGCGTGCGCAAGTTGCTCCAGGGTACCGCCAGCCTCGAATTCTGGACCACCTATACCGC
>CAZAPI010000120.1:2721-5325 GCA_964486945.1 uncultured Rikenella sp.
CTGTTCAGTGTTTTCCAGCCGTTCCAGGAGGGCGGCGTGATCGGTATGGCCCAGTCGTACGACACGGCCAAGGTCAACACCTACCTGAACATGCCGCAGGTCCGTTCCCTGTTCCCGCGCGACGTGCGCTTCATGTGGGGCATCAAAGGGATCAAAGGCAGCCCGAACGTATATGAACTTTATGCCATCAAAGGCAGCAACGACGGCCGTCCGGCCCTCGACGGGAGCGTGATCACCGATGCCAGCGGGGAGTATTCCCAGACCGGATCTTCGGCCGAGGTGTCGATGAGCATGAACGCGGCCGGAGCCAAGACCTGGGCGCGGCTGACGGCGGACAACGTCGGCGGCTTTATCGCCGTGGTTCTGGACGGTTACGTATATTCCTGTCCGCGCGTGAACGGCGAGATCACCGGGGGACGCTCGCAGATCACCGGCGACTTCACCATCGCCGAGGCGAAAGACCTGGCGAATATCCTCCAATCGGGCCGCCTGCCGGCTCCGGCGCAGATCGTGCAGGAGGCTGTCGTAGGGCCGTCGCTGGGACAGGAGTCGATCAATGCGGGGATGACCTCGTTCGTGCTGGCGTTCGTGCTGGTGCTGGTCTATATGTTGTTCTTCTATCACACGGCCGGTTTCGTGGCCAATATCGCCCTGCTCGCCAACCTCTTCTTCCTGTTCGGGGTGCTGGTGAGCTTCGGCGCCGTGCTGACCCTGCCGGGTATCGCCGGTATCGTGCTGACGATGGGTATGGCGGTGGACGCCAACGTGATCATCTATGAACGCGTCAAGGAAGAGATACACTCCGGAAAGGGGATCGGCCTGTCGATTACGGACGGTTTCAAGAACGCCTACTCGGCGATTATCGACGGTAACGCCACCACCCTGATCACGGGTATCGTGCTCTTTATCTTCGGTACCGGTCCGGTGCAGGGCTTCGCCACTACGCTGATCATCGGTATCATCACTTCGCTCTTCTGCTCGATCTTCATCACCCGCCTGATTTTCGTGGCGATGCTGGACAAGGGGCGGAACATCAAGTTCTGGAACCGTTGGACCGAACATTTCCTCGGCCATACCAAGATCGATTTCGTGGGGTTGCGCAAATACACCTACATTATTGCGGGTACCCTGATCGTGGTGATGATCATTTCGCTGGCGACCAAGGGATTGAGCTACGGGGTGGACTTCTCCGGGGGTCGTGCCTATGTGGTGCGCTTCGACCAGCAGGTGACCGCCAACCAGGTGCGCGAGGCTTTGGACAAAGTCTTTACCGACGGCCTCGAAGTGAAACAGTACGGCAATAAGGACCAGAAACAGATGCGTATCGTGACGCAGTATAAATACGCCGACGATACCGACGGGGTGACCAACGAGATCAACGAAATGATGTACAAGGCGCTGGCGCCGCTGTACCAGCAGAAGATCTCGATCGACGACTTCACCACCACGGTGAGCAACCCGTACGGGATCATCAGCGCCGAGAAAGTCGGGCCGAGCATCGCGCACGACATCAAAGTCAACTCGTTCATCGCCGTGATCTTCTCGCTGTTGGCGATCGGGGCCTATATCGCCATCCGGTTCAAGAACTGGCAGTACGGGATGGGCGGCGTGGTGTCGCTGTTCCACGACGCGATCCTGACCATCGGTATTTTCTCGCTGCTCTACGGCCTGCTGCCGTTCAACCTGACGGTCGACCAGTCGTTCATCGCGGCGATCCTGACCATCATCGGGTACTCGATCAACGACACGGTGGTGATCTTCGACCGTATCCGCGAGAACCAGCACCTCTACCCGCGCCGCTCGCGCCGGGACAACATCAACCACGCGATCAACAGCACGCTGGCGCGTACGGTGAACACGGCGGGTTCCACGTTCGTGGTGCTGCTCGCCATCTTCATCTTCGGAGGCGAGGTGATCCGCGGATTTGTCTTCGCCCTGATGTTCGGGGTGGTGATCGGGACATTCTCGTCGGTGTTCGTGGCTACGCCGGTGGCGTACGACATGATGACCCGCAAGGAGAAGAAAACCGGCAAGGTTATTGCGGACTGACGCACAGTTTGATTTTTCATACCGGCGGGCTGTCTTCCACAAAGGGAGACAGCCCGCTTTGTCGTTAAAAATGCTATATTTGCCTCATGATGATACGATGCAGGGAGATACGGAAACGGTTCGGCACGCTGGAAGTGCTCCGCGGGATCGACCTCGACATAGCGCAGGGCGAAGTGGCCGCCATCGTGGGGCCGAGCGGCGCGGGGAAAACCACGCTGTTGCAGATACTCGGCACGCTGTCGCGGCCCGAGCGGGGTACGGTGGAGATTGCCGGGCAGGATGTGGGGGGACTGCGCAGCGGTGAGCTGGTGCGGCTCCGGAACGAGAAGATCGGCTTCGTGTTCCAGTTCCACCACCTGCTGCCGGAGTTCACGGCTTTGGAGAACGTGATGATCCCGGCCCTCATAGGGCACAAGTCCCGTTCCGCGGCCGCGCGGCGGGCTGCCGAATTGTTGGAGTTGCTGGGAGTGGGGCAGCGGGCGACCCACAAACCGGCGGAGTTGTCGGGGGGCGAACAGCAGCGGCTCTCGATCGGGCGGGCCTTTGTCAACCACC
>CAZAPI010000121.1:0-5291 GCA_964486945.1 uncultured Rikenella sp.
GCTCTCGGCTACTGCGTCGGTTCGGCCCGCCCGCTCCACGGAATATTTACGAAAACCCTACGATTTAGTACCATGATCTCCCTATGTCGGCCCGGAGCCTTCCCCGGCACAGGGCCGGTACCAGCGGGGGCAAAACAAGCGTAGCGCAGTTGCAGGCCTCCGCCGGTTCCGGCCTGCACGGCTCGCTACGCTCGCCGCAGAAACTGAGGGGTAGACACATCCCGGGAATCCGACGAACCACCTTTTTCAACCGAGAGCATAACCAAGAGCACTGCCGAGAGCACTGCCGAGAGCCAAACGAACTTGTCCGCTTGGCCGAGGCGCAACGAGCAAGACCGAGGGTCGAACCCTTAGGCAAAACACAGTCAAAAAGCGGCAGTTCCGCACAGGGATAGAGATAAGACCGGACGGTCAATTGGCAAAATGTTTATGCAAGCCCTTGAGCTGGAACGAGAAGACCGCCATCGAGACGCCCGCCACCAGGAACGAGACCCCCACCCAGATCACCACCGCCTCGATGCCGAACAGCAGCGGCTGCGCCAGGATGAACACCGAGCAGATCAGCAGCAGGATACCCACGAACACCGTCCAGCCCCCGCCCGGCACCTTCATCGACATCAAGTCGCCTCCCGAACCGATCATCCCGAAACTGCGGAACATCAGCCAGAAACCCAGAAAAATAGGCAGCGTAGCCGCCGAGATCGACGGATAGCAGATCAACAGCAGGCCGATCAGCACCTCGATGATGCCTCCCGCCCAGAGCCAGCCCTTGCCGATCACCGCATTCGAATTGGACACCGCCAGCGCGATGTTGATCGCCCCCGAGACCAGGATCAGGATGGCGAACGTCAACGACATCGCCACATAGCTGAGACCCGGATAAGTGAAGATAACAATCCCGACGACGAACACCGCGATCCCCAGGAGCAGAAGCAGCCACCAGTATTTTACCGCACGGCGCGAACTCTCCATACGTGACATGAAAACATCTTGCATGATATTTGGTTTTAAGTGAATAATCGACCAGGCAAAAAACTTCAATAATTATGCCATTTAGCACGATTGTCATTTTAACATCCCCGTGCGGCATCCCCATTGACAGCAGAGACGCAAAAAAATGTATCTTTGCGTGAAGAACCATGGAACTGCAAAGCGTAAAACAGAGATTCGGCATTATCGGCAACACCCCCGCCCTGAACCGGGCGCTGGAAGTGGCCCTGCGCGTGGCCCCCACCGACCTCAGCGTGCTGATCACCGGCGAGAGCGGCGTGGGCAAAGAGTTTTTTCCCCAGATCATCCACGCCTACAGCGCACGCAAGCACGGGAACTACATCGCCGTGAACTGCGGCGCGATCCCGGAAGGAACCATAGACAGCGAGCTTTTCGGACACGAGAAAGGCTCCTTCACCGGAGCCACGGACAGCCGGAAAGGATATTTCGAAGTGGCCGACGGAGGAACCATCTTCCTCGATGAAGTGGGCGAGCTGCCGCTGACCACCCAGGTGCGGCTGCTGCGCGTGCTCCAGAGCGGCGAGTTTATCCGCGTGGGGTCGTCCAAAGCCCAGAAGACCAACGTGCGGGTGGTGGCCGCCACCAACGTCAACCTGCGGCTGGCCGTCGAAGCCGGACGGTTCCGGGAAGACCTGTACTACCGGCTGAATACGGTGCCCATCGCCGTGCCTCCGTTGCGCGAACGGAAAGGGGACATACACCTGCTCTTCCGCAAGTTCGCCACCGATATCGCCGCACAGTACCACATGCCGCCCATCAGCCTGACACCCGACGCCCGGCTGATGCTCGAAAACTACAACTGGCCGGGCAACGTGCGGCAGCTCAAGAACGTGGCGGAGCAGATCTCGGCCGTCGAGGAGAAACGCGAGATCGACCCCGACATCCTGATGCACTACCTGCCGGATTACTCGGCATCGTCCGGTGCCGTTCAGCTTATGCCGCTTCATGCTGCAAACGGAGGCGGGGAGTTCGCCAACACCACCGAACGGGACATCCTCTATAAGCTGCTGTTCGACCTGCGCGGCGAAGTATCCGAACTGAAAGGGATGGTGGCTGAACTGGCCGCAAACCAGCACCACGGGGCGGGACACCCGGTGTCGTATCCCTCGTCCCTGCCCGTCAAGATCGGGGAGCCGATCCTGCCGACGGCATTCGCCCAGCCCAGGAACGACTCCTATATAGAGACAGCGGCGGAAGAGATCCCGGCAGACGATCCCGCAGCAGAATACAAACCGGCCCCGCAGACCAAAGAGGAGGCGCAGCGCGAAGCGATCGTGCAGGCCCTGAAAAAACACCGCGGCAGACGCAAAGAGGCGGCCCGGGAGCTGTTCATCTCCGAGCGCACCCTCTACCGGAAGATCAAAGAGCTGGGGATACAGATGTCCGAAACAGGCAAATAACGGCTATCGACCCAAGAACTATGAACCCATTTACATCCATACGGCGCTACGCGCAGGCCACGGCGGCAGCCATGCTCGTCCTGGCGGCAGCGGCCGGCTGCTCGGTGAAATACTCTTTCTCCGGCGCGTCGGTGAACTACGCCCTGAGCAAGACCGTTTCGGTCAGCTATTTCAACAATATGGCCGCCATGGTGGCGCCGATCCTCAGCCCGACCCTGACGGACGAGCTGACACGCAAACTGGCCAGCCAGACCCGGCTGCAAGTGGTGCGCGAGGACGGCGACCTGGCATTCTCGGGCGAGATCACGGGGTACAGCTCCGACCCGGTGGCCATTTCGGGCGACGAGTACGCCTTGCAGAACCGCCTCACCATTACCGTGAAAGTCAAATTCGTCAACAAGGCCGAACCGCAGTTCAGCTTCGAGAAGACATTCAGCAACTACGGAGACTACAACACCAACGTGCTGCTGACGCAGGCCGAAGGGACGCTGATCCCGGAGATCGTGGAAAAACTGGTGGACGACATATTCAACGAAGCCTTATCCAACTGGTAATGGACTTCCCGATCGGCGCATACCTCGACGATTACACCCTGTTGGAGCAACCGGGTGCGGCGGCGCAGCTCAGTGAGCTGGTGCGGGCTTACCCGTGGTTCACGCTGGGGCGTTACATGCAGCTCCGGGCGCTTCGCGACAACGATCCGACAGCCTATGGACAGGCGTGGCGGCGGGCAGACGTTCGGCTTTTCGTGCACCCCTTTCCCCGGCTGCTGCTGGACGAAGTTTCGCCGGAAAATGCGGAGGCCGGGGCGGCTTATATCATGCCAGGGCCGCAGTACACGGATGCCGCATACGGATCGCGGCCCGATACGGTGAGCGTGATCGACAAATTCCTCAGCCATGCGAACGGCGCGGAGCGGATTGTGCCGCCGCCAGCGGATGCGGCCTGCATGCAGGAGGACATCTCGGCCGAGTCGGTAGCCGAAGACGGCCGGAACGCCACCGAAACACTGGCCGGCATCTACCTGGCGCAGGGCCTGCCCGACCGTGCGGTCGAAATTTATTACCAATTAAGTTTGAAATATCCGGAAAAAAGCGCTTACTTTGCAGACCTGATTGCCGATGTGCAGGCGCGCGCCGGCGAGCGGTAGTACACCGGATTACACACACATACACATAGAGACACCACTGTTATGTACGTTTTTTTCATTGTCCTGATCATTGTCGCCAGCTTCCTGATCATCCTCACCGTGTTGGCGCAGAACCCCAAGAGCGGGATGGCCGCCAACTTCGGCGCTTCGAACCAGGTGATGGGGGTACGCCAGACGGCCGACTTCCTCGAAAAGCTGACGTGGGGCCTGGCGATTGCGATCGTGGCGCTGAGCCTGGTGGCTACGATGGCCATGCCGCGCGCAGACATCGCCAAGAGCAACGACGCGCTCCAGCAGGCTATCGAGAACCAGACGGACGGCATCCAGAACTTCCAGCTGCAGAACACGGGGGCAGCCGCTACGACGGAAGAGGCTCCGGCGGAAACCCCGGTGCAGTAAGGCTTTCCGGATATTACGCAAACGCGATATTCATCCCTTTCCACCCGGTGTGGAAAGGGATTTTTCGTATCGAGCCGGCCGGGCCGGTTTCCAGGGCTTCGGAAAAGTATTATCTTTGAACGGATATGGCAAAGCAAAGTTTCAAAGAGGTCCAGCAGCAGGCCCGGCAGATCGTGGCCGCGCTGGAGGGCGGAACCTACGCGCCGCTCTACCTGCTGATGGGGGAAGAGGGCTTCTACACGGACAAAATATCGGGGTACATCGCCGCCCATGCTTTAGGCGAAGCAGAACGGGAGTTCAACCAGACGGTCGTGTACGGGAAAGATACCGACGGGCCGACGGTGGTCTCCCTGTGCCGGAGATACCCCATGATGAGCCGGCGGCAGGTGGTGATCGTGCGGGAAGCCCAATCGCTCCGCAATTTCGACGCTTTGGGTATCTACGCCGGGCAACCGTTGGCCAGCACAGTGCTGGTGATCTGCTACAAAGGGAAAAGTCTCGATAAACGCTCGGCAGTATACAAGCAGCTCGCGGGGTGCAAAGGAGCGGTGACACTGGAAGCGGCCGCGCCGAGGGACTACGAGATGGAGGGCTGGATACGCGAACTGTTCGCCTCGAAGGGCTGTAAAATCGAGCCCAAGGCGATCCAGATGATCGCGGACCACCTGGGAACGGAACTGCAAAAGATCGACAACGAAGTCGAGAAGCTATTCACCAGACTGCCGGAGGGAACTCGCGAGATCACGGCGGCCCACATCGAACAGAATATCGGCATCAGCAAGGATTTCAACAATTTCGAGCTGACCCGGGCCCTCTCGGAGCGGGATATGGCACGCGCGCTGATGATCGCGGACCATTTCGCGGCGAACCCGAAGGATAACCCGATCATGGTGACGCTGGCGACGCTGTTCAACCATTTCCAGCGCATCGTGACGCTGGGTATCGCCAAATGGGAGAACCAAAAGCACGGCCGACCGGCTATGACGGGGCTCTCGGAGATCGAGATCGCGAAGTTGCTGAAGTTGCCGTCTCCGTTTTTCGCCCGGGAGTATATCGGGGCCTCGGCGAATTACCCGAATGCGAAGGTGTTCACGATATTGGGCTGGCTGCGGGAGTACGATATGAAGTCCAAAGGGATGAACGCGGGCTCGGCAGAGCACGGTGAACTGCTCCGCGAACTGATCCTCCGAATCGCGACGCTCTGATGACGGTTCGTTTTTATCTCTATTCGCAGGAAACCTTACCTTTTACTTTCGGTTTTCCCGCATTACCCCGCCAAAGTCCGCAGGTTGTCTTTTGTTTCGGAACGCTGTTCGATTGAAAAAAGCGGA
>CAZAPI010000122.1:0-5289 GCA_964486945.1 uncultured Rikenella sp.
TTCCTCCTCGCCGCTCGGCAGAACGTGCAAGCCTGCTTTGCCCTTGCTGGCAGCGTCGGTTGAAAGGAAAGGGCCCAAAGAACTTTCCAGAGCATCCCGCAGGGATGCGTTCGGAAGTCTTTCTGGTTCTCTTTCTTCAGAAAGAGAACGGTTCCGTACTGCGCAATGCAAAAGAAAACGAACGGTTAAATACCCAACTCTGCTTGGTAGCTTTTCAAGGTTTCCAGCACATTGCTGCGGACGCTGATAAAGTGCGAGATACCCACCGCTTCCAGTTCCGGCTGGCAGGCCGGTGCGCCGGCCACCACCACGATCGCGTCCGTGTTCTTGAACGCCTCGCTGACTTCCGGCGCCACCGTCGCATAGTCGTCATCCGACGAGCAGACCACCACGATCTCCGCCCCCGAAGCCTTGGCCGCCGCGATCCCTTCGGCCACCGTTTTGAAATAGGTATTGTCCATCACCTCGATCCCCGCGCAGGCGAAGAAGTTGCAGGCGAACTGCGACCGCGCCCGGGCCATCGACAGATTTCCGCAGGTCAGCATGAAAGCCTTCGGTTTCTTGCCGCTACGATCCGTCTTCAGGCGCATCTCCTCGAAAGCCATCGCCCCGCGGTACGGTTTCAGCGGCCGGAACTCCGGCTCCCTGTCCGCATGTTTGCACCCGCAGTTGCACTTCTTCATCCCCCGTGTCACGGTCGTCTCCGCAATTTCCGAAGAAGCCTTTTCGTTGAAATTCGGATACTGGTTGGTTCCCAACAGGATCTCGCGCCGCGTGGCGATATTGTGGTCGCGCTTGTTGGCGGTCGCCTCGATCTGCTCCTGGACAAACCCGGCCTCGAAAGCCGCCGCATAGCCGCCCAGCTCTTCGACGGATTTGAACAGTTTCCACGCCTCAGCGGCGATGGAAGCGGTCAATTCCTCTATATAATAAGAGCCGGCCGCCGGGTCGGCCACCTGGTCGAAATGGGACTCCTCTTTCAAGAGCAACTGCACGTTCCGCGCGATCCGGTTGCTGAACTCGGTCGGTTTCTCGTAAGCGTGGTCGAACGGCAGCACCTCCATCGAATCGACGCCCGCAATGGCCGCGCTCATCGCCTCTGTCGTCCCCCGCAGCATGTTCACATACGGGTCGTACACCGTCTGGTTCCAGGCCGAAGTCTGTACGTGGGCCCGCAGCCGCGACGAGCAACCCCGCTTGGGATTGTACGGGGCCATGATGTTGGCCCACAACAATCTGGCCGCGCGCAGCTTGGCGATCTCCAGGAAATAGTTGGTACCCACCGAGAAATTGAACTTAATGGCCGGTGCCACCTGATCCACGTCGAGGCCCATATCGGTCAGGCGCACCACATAGTCGTGCCCCATGGCCAGCGCGAAAGCCAGCTCCTGCACGGCCGACGCCCCGCAGTTGTGGAACAGCGTGCCGCCCACCGTGATCACGCGCACCCGTTTGTATTGCGGCGCGCGGGTCAGCAGCGCCTTGATCTTTTCGAACTGCTTGGCCCCGTCCGGAGCCGAGCAGCCCCAGGTGCCTTTTTTCGAGAGCTTCATCAGCGGGTCGATCCCGAACACCGCGAATACCTGCTCCGGGTCGAGCTTTTCGGCCGCGACCTTGTCGAGGAACAGCTCCGCCGCCCGATAGACCCCGCAGCCGCTGAAAGCCAGCTCTACGGCGGTAATCGTAATGCCTTTGAGCAGGGCGTCCATATCGGCGGCCGAGAATTCCTTGCTTTTAATGACGAAACCGAGCGAATCGACGCCTTTCATCAGCACGTCGTGTGCCTCGCGGTTGGCCGCCGCCACGTCTTCGCCGACTTCGACGGTCTGGCGCACGCGCCAGTTGTTGTCGGCCTTGACGCCGCGCACGTAGGGGAACTCGCCCGGGGCGGTGCCCATGTGTCCGATCGCGTCCAGGTTCTCGGCGCGGTAGTAAGGTTCTACCGAAAAGCCTTCCATGGTGCGCCACACCAGTTTTTTTGTACGGTCGGCGCCCTTCAGGTCCTTGGCAATGACCTCTTCCCACTCCTGGGTGGTAACGGGAGGGAATTCGGTCATCAGCTTCTTAGCTTTTTCTTCTGCCATGATCGTTTGTGTGTATTTGGGTTATTTATTCGTGTATGCTGATTTTTCCCGCCGTGAACGGGGTCGGCTACTGTGAATTCGTTAACAGATTCATACAAAGTTATCGTTTATTTCCGAAAATGGCGCGGCGGCCCGCAATTTTTCGTTCCGCAAAGCCTTTTCGGCGAAAAAATATCAACAATCGATTAAACTTTTCCCCCGGGGCGCGTCTTAAGTAGGCAAGCCGGACGAAAACGGCCCGAAATGTGGAACAGAGACCGAACGAAACAAAAACGAAAATAACCACCCGCAACATGAAACGAGTTTTAGGATTGCTCACCTTGCTGGTGCTCTCGACAGCCGCCCGGGCGGCGCAAATCACCCTCAAGGGGAGAGTGATCGGGGCAGACGACGGCAAACCCATCGCCGGAGCCTATGTCATCATCAACGCTTCCGAACCGGATGCGGCCAGACGGACCACCCTGACCGACAGCGACGGGGAGTTCTCCGTCGTCAGCCGCGAAAAGAGCACCAACATTACGGTCTCTTTCATCGGGTACCGGAATTTCTACCGCGAGATCGGCTCCCCGACCGACAAAGCCATCGACCTGGGCACCATCAGGCTGTCGCCCGAGGCACAGGTGACCCAAGAGGTCAAAGTGACCGCCAAGGCTCCGATGGCCACCATGAGAGGCGACACGCTGCAATACAACGCGGCGGCGTTCAAGACCAATCCCGACGCATCGAGCGAAGACCTGCTCAAGAAGATGCCGGGGGTGACCACCGGCGAGGACGGTGCCGTGGAGGTGCACGGCCAGACGGTGGGCAAGGTCTATGTGGACGGCAAGGAGTACTTCGCCGACGACCCGGCCGTGGCGCTGAAAACGCTGCCGGCGGACGTGGTCGAAAGCATGCAGATCTTCGACGACAAGAGCGACGAGGCGAAATTCTCGGGCTTCGATGACGGCGAGCGCATCAAGGCGATCAACATCGTCACCAAGAACGGCGTGAGCACCAGCACCTTCGGTAAGGTTTACGGGGGTTACGGCTCCGACAGCCGCTACTCGGTGGGGGCCGCGGCCAATATCTTCAACTCCAACCAGCGCTGGACGGTGCTCGCCTCGCGCAACAACGTCAACAACCAAGGTTTCACGCTGAACGACATCGCCAGTTCCATGACGGGCCGGCGGGGCGGCATGGGCGGCGGCATCGACGCCAGCCAGTTCACCACCAGCGTCCGGGGCGGTATACAGACCACTACGATGGCCGGTCTCAACTACCAGGGCGAATTCGAGAAGGTGAAAGTCGGCGGCAGCTACTTCTTCAACAACGTCAATGCCGACATCTGGCAAGCCATCGGGCAGGATTACAAGAACATGTCGCGCCAGTATTACGACACCACCGCCACGCAGGGCTACAACTACCAGCACCGCGCCAACCTGCGGATCGAGTGGAACCCCAACGAGACCAACCGCATCTTTTTTATGCCGCGCGTCACCTACACGACCAACCACGGCAACAGCGCCAGCATACAGAGCACCTGGCTGGACGCCGCGCTGAACAACATGGCCGACAACCGCTACTCCACGAAACTGGGGACCTACGACGCCTCGGCCAACCTGTGGTGGATGCACCGTTTCGGCAAAGCGGGACGCACCCTGTCGGCAGGCGGATCGGTGGGCGGCAGCAACGGCTGGGGCGACCGTACACAGGAGTCGCTGTACGGTTCGCCGGACGACGGATCGGGCGACGGGAATTCACCGTCGCCGGTCGACCTGTACACCAAAACAGGCGGGCTGGCTTACAGCACGCTGAACCAGATCGGAACCCTCGGTACGCCGGGCTTCGACATCTCGGGCCGCTTCAGCTATGCCGAACCGCTCTCGCAGTCCTCGCGCCTGCAATTCAGTTACCGGATCAGCTATGACAAGACCGACTCGCGGATCCTGAGCTACGACTGGGATCCGATCCTGAACGAGATACTGGAGCTCGACCCGACCACTTCGAACCTCTTCAACCGCAACCAGACCCAACAGGCGGGAACTATCGGCTACAACTGGGTCAAAAAAGACAAAATGACCCTCAACGCCTCGCTCAGTTACCAGTACTCGACGCTGAACGACGACGAGACCTATCCCCGGACGATGGACAACCGGTACAATTTCGACGCGTGGCTGCCGCGCGTGCGGTTCGAATGGAAGCCGACCAAGATGCAGAGCCTCAACGTCGAGTACCGCCGCAGCACCTCCACGCCGAGCGTGAACCAGTTGCAGGACGTGCTCGACATCAGCAACCCGCTGCAGGTCTACATCGGGAACCCGAACCTGAAACAGAGCTACACCGACCGCCTGCAGATCCAGTACAACATCGCCAATCCGGAGAAATCGACCAATTTCAACCTGTTCGCGTTCGCCACCTTGACGCAGGATTACATTGCCAACCACCGGCGCTACCTGACCGAGGACGAGGAGATCAAGGGGACGACGATCGTCAAGGGTGCGCAGGTCTCGACACCGGTCAACCTGAACGGCTACCTGAGTGCCAACCTGTTCAGTATCTACAGTTTCCGGATCAACCCGCTACGCAGCAACATGAACATCGGTTTCCGCTACCAGTTCGGCAAAACGCCCTCCATGGAGGACAATATCAAATACATGTCGCACAGCAACCGGATGGGCCTGAACCTGTCGCTGACGAGCAACATTTCGGAGAGTGTGGACTTCACGCTGGCCTACCGCCCGTCGCTGAACTTCACGACCAGTCAGCAGAAAGACAGACAGACGCAGGAGTCTGCCCGCACGTTCGACCGGTATGTGGGCAGCGATTTGTCGGGCTTCCTGAATATTTTCCTCTGGAAAGGACTGTTCATCAATGCGGACGCCACGTGGCGCAACTCTTTCGGAACGCAGGCCGCCTACTCCCAACACTATGCGCTGGTGAATGCGGCTGTTGGGTATAAGTTCCTGAAATACAAGCAGGCGGAGGTACGGATTTCGGCCTACGACCTGCTGAACCAGAACAGGGCTTTCCGCCAGAGCAGCAATGACACTTACACGCAGACGACTTTGTCGAACGTGCTGAAGCGTTACTTCATGGTCAGCCTGACTTATAAGTTCGACACCCGCAAGGGGCGTTCGGCCGCCAATTATGGCAGCGAAGACCGGGGCGGGGCCTACGGCGGGCACGGCGGCGGCCCCCGGGGCGGCATGCCGGGCGGTCCGGGCGG
>CAZAPI010000123.1:0-5232 GCA_964486945.1 uncultured Rikenella sp.
TTGTTGTTTTGTGATTGTTCGGGTTGTTTTGCAAATATAGACAATAAAACGGTACGATTTTATAAATAGCTTTCGTGGGGTCGGAGCGCTTTGGCGCGGAGTCGCAGTAAGACGAAGAGCGAATAGCGCGACTCGTCAGAATGGCCGGGCCCGCCGCCAAACGGCTTTGCCACTTCCGCCCCAGGCGGCGGCCCGAGCAGAGTGTAGTTCCAGCCCTGCCGGAGTGTCCTGCAGCACCAGTGGCCTGGGCAGCGAACCGAACCTAAGAGAGCGAGGAACTGAGTCTCCGCGTCGGCAGGTGCCTGCAGCCACTCCGGGCGTAGGCCCGCCCCGCCCCCAAAAAAGCGCCGAAAAATCGCATCAGAACGGCAAGCCGATCGCAAAATGCAAGGCCGTCTCCTTCCATTTGAAGCCGCTGTTCCACCGCTCCGGAGGCGGCACATTCGGGTTGTGGAGCTTCACCCCCCAGTCCAGCCGCAACAGGACGAACCCCAGGTCATACCGGAACCCGAGACCCGTGTCCAGCGCGATCTGCTTGTAGAAACTGTTGAACTTGAACCGCGCCTCAGGCGCCGACCCCTTGGCATTCATCCACACGTTCCCCGCATCGAGGAAGACCGCCATCCCGAAGTCCCCCACCACTGAAAAACGGTACTCCAGGTTGGCCTCCAGCCGGAAATCCCCCAACTGGTTGGGATAAGTCTCTTTCTTGTAGAGCGTCTCGCCCGGCCCCAGCGTGCGCACCTGCCAGCCCCGCATGCTGTTGGCCCCCCCCGCGAAGTAGAGCCGCTCGAAAGGCAGCGTCTTGGAGTTGCCGTAGGCCACCCCGCCGCCGATAAAGAAGCGCCACGCCATCTGGGTAGTCGACGTGAGGTTCACCCGCTGGCTGATGTCGAAACTCAGCCGCGCGTACTGCGCGTAGCGGATGCCGAAAATCTTGTAGAAGCTCTCCTGGTCGGCCTGTCCGGCATTGATGGTCGTGGATTTGCCCATCCACGCCGTCAATGCCCGCAGCAGGTTCCCGTTGGCATCCCCCACAAGCCGGATCGAGAGGTTGTCGGCCTTCGGGTTGGGGTTGGTCTGGTAATAGTAGCCCGCCGAAAGGCCCGCGATCAGCTGCGACTCGTAGCTGTTCTTGAGATAGGGGTTTTCGATGCTGTTCTTGAAGTCGGGGTCGATCCACGGCACGTCCACCACGTTGATGTCCACGGGGTTGATCTGGAACCGCGCCCCGTTGCGCAGCGACCACGAGTAGCCGAATGCACCCCCCGCAATGGTACGGTTGTAGTCCGGCCGCCGCTGGATGTCGTACGTGACGGAGATATTGGTCTTCTGCTGCGGGAATTTCGCCAGCCGGTCGGCCCGTATGGGCAGCAGGAAGCGCGGGATGTCCAGCCCCACGCTTACCCCGAACTCGTAGGAGTTGCGGTTCCCCTTGTTTTTCATCAGCTCGTAGGCCCCCCGGAAGTTGACGGTGAAGTTCTCGGCCCCGCGAAACAGGTTTTTGTTCTGGTAGCCGAGGGTCAGCGCCATGGAGTAGTAGTCCGCCGTGGTCGATATTTCGGCGTCCACGTTGAAGTTCTGCCGCACGTTCGGCGTGCACTGGATCAGGCACGAGAGATTCCGCTCCATCGTCGAGACGGGTGCGCCCGTAGCCGATGCCCGCGTCACTTCGACCGGATGCAGCGTGTCGTAGGGCAGCTCGTTGAACAGGATGTTGGAGCTGTATTGCAGGTTGCGGATGTTGTCGTAGGTGCGCTGCACGGTGCTTTTGTCGTAAAGCTCGTTGGGCGAGAGGCGGATCGCTCCCGCCAGTATGTTTTCCCGCAGGCGGAGTTTGTCGAGGTAGAGCAGGTCGATCCCGTTGTACTGCGTGGTGTCCCACGGCAGCCGCTCCAGCTCTTCGGGCGACTTGGTGGGGTCGTAGTCGGTGTTGACGGTGATGCGGCTGATGCGGTAGACCGGGTGGTTTTCCATCACCTGTTCGCCGTCGGGCGTCACGTAGGCCACGCGCTGCCGCACCCGCATGGTCAGGGTCATGGCGTGGTCGAGGTGCGCGGTGTCGGCCACATAGGTGATATATCCTTTGTTGAAGGCCCAGAAGCCCATGTTCTGGAGCCGTGCGCTGATCCGCTCGCGCTCGGCGTCGAACGCGTCGCGGTCGTAAACCATCCCCGGCCGGAGCAGGCTGGCGGCGGTATCCTCCAGGATAATGGGTTCCAGGAATTTGTCGTCGATGCGGTAGCGTATCTGCGAAATGGTGTAAGGCCTGCCTTCGCGGACGATATACCGTACGGTCGCTTTGCGCCCCCGGCGGCGGTACTCCACCGAGTCGGAGACGGTGCCGTCCAGGTAGCCGCGCGAGGTGAGGTAGACCTGCATCATCTGTTTCGACCGTTCGGTCTGCTGCGGGTCGTAGATGACCGGCGCCTCGCCCGCTTTGTCGCGCCAGAAGCGCTGCCAGCCGTTGTGTTTGGCGGTATCGGTGATGTTGTACATCCCCAGGTAGATCCCCACGCCGAGCAGCCGGTTGTTGGGCCGCTGCTGGACGTACTGCATCAGCTCTTTCGGGGTGACGCGGTCGCGCCGCGAGGCTTTGTGCAGCCCGTCGATTTCCACGACGTTGCGGCGCAGCAGGTACTTGTCCTGCGGCACGTAGCGCATGGTGTTGCAGGACGCCAGTCCCGCGGCGACCGCCACGGCCGCCGCTATCCAGCTCCATATATGTCGTTGCCGCTCCACCCCCGCTTTACACTCCGTAAGTTCCCAGAATGATGGTTCCCAGATCGGTGACCTGTTGCCGCTCCACGGAGATTCCGGAGGGGTAGGTCGCCATCCCCTCGTCGCCGGGAAGTATCACTTCGAGGGTGTAATCTCCGGGCAGCAGGCGCATGAAGAACGCGCCGGCGGGGTTGAGGGAGCAGTAGGTCGAGCTGACGGCACCGGTGGCGTCGTTGGTAAAGCGCAGCCACAGGCGCGAGGCGACGGCGGCCTCGCCCATTTGCAGGCCGCCCTGCACCACGCCGCACTCCTCGACGTTCACGAACGATACCTGCGGACGGAAACGGTAGCCGCCAGCGGCGGCGGTATCGGCCACCACGGATGAGGCGATGTCGATGTCGAGCAGCAGGGGTTCGTTCGGCCCGTCCATGGTGACGGTGGGAATCGGCACTGTCACCGTGGCGTCGGCCTCGGCCACCTCCAGCGGCACGCTCTCTCCGGCGACCGACACATAGGCGTTGTCGGGCGAGAAGACCAGCCGGACGGCATCGTACGATGCCCCATGGGGCATGGTCCCCCGCCCGGCTTCCTGTATCTTGCCGTTGACGAGCTCCATCAGGGCGACGTATTCCTGCGAGATGACGAGGGGTGTCCACGCGTCGCTGCCGGCGGCGCGCACTTCGACACCGGCGATATAGAAGTTGAGGCTGCCGTAGTCGGCGGGGCTGTCGCACAGGTAAACGGCGAGCTGGTTCTTGTCGTTCACGTCGCTGCATGCGCCCAGCGTGAGGGCGGCGAGCAGGATATAAAGTGTCTTGAAGATGTTTCGTGCCATAACCCTGCAAAGGTATTAGAATCTGTCTAAAAATTATCTCTCTTGTGCTTTATGGCTCTTTTCGCCCTCTTTTTTGTTCCGAAATCATCATTTATGCCCGACAGACTGCGGTTCCGGAGCAAAACGAAGAGGGCGGAGTGAACTTCTGAATCATCACGGAAACAAATTGATTTTTCGTTTTATCTTTGTGTCTATGACGCAAGAGATTCTCGTTCCCCGCACCGGGCGGCCCGGAGAGCCTTCGCGAGTGGTGGTCGGCGAGGCGCTGACGCTGCTCGACGAACTGCTCGAAGGACGCAGACCCGTGATTATCACCGATCCGAACATCGTCGAAGCCTATCCCGAGCTTACCGGCCGGTACCCCCGCGTGGTGATCGGTCTGGGCGAAAGCCGGAAGACATTGGACACCGTCGGGTATATCTACCGCGAGCTGCTCCGGCTGGGGGTCGACCGCGGGTCGTATATCGTGGGCATCGGGGGCGGCATCGTGACCGACATCACCGGCTTCGTGGCCTCGACCTATATGCGGGGGGTGGCGGGCTTCGGCTTTGTGGCCACTTCGCTGTTGGCCCAGGTCGACGCCAGCGTGGGGGGCAAGAACGGGGTCAACCTGGACGGCTATAAGAATATCGTGGGGGTTTTCAATCAGCCGGATTTCGTGCTGTGCGACCAGGGGATGCTCGCCACGCTGCCTGTGCGGGAGCTGCGGGCGGGGCTGGCGGAGGTTGTCAAATGCGGACTGATCCGGGACAAGGCGCTGTTCGAGCTGTTCGAGAACCATACGTTCGAGAGTTTCACGGGAAGTAGCGACCTGCTGCACCGGGCCGTCGCGGCTTCGGTGACGATGAAAGCGGCGGTCGTGGCGGCGGATGAGACGGAACGGGGCGACCGGAAGTTGCTCAATCTGGGGCACACGTTCGCGCACGCGGTCGAGAAGTGCACGGGACGCTATCTGCATGGCGAAGCGGTGGGTATCGGTTTATGCATCGCAGCGGGGCTGTCGCATAAGCTGGGGTTGTTGACGGTTTCTGACATGGAGCGGATCGTTGCCGTTGCGGGGGCTATGGGCTTGCCGACTTCCGTGGCGCGGGACACGGGGGTGACGGGGGCGCAATTGTTGGCAGCGGTGGCTTCGGACAAGAAGCGGGAGGCGGCGGAGATCGATTTCGTGCTGATGGAGGGCATCGGTCATGCCGTGCGGCGGCGTATGCCGCTCGCGGAGCTGGACGCGTTGGCAACAGGCTTGCTGTAACCTTTCCGCCATAACTTCCGGTTATAACGCATTGCGATTTAAATCCCGCCCGTTCCGGCGGGATTTCATTTTTGTGCAGGGTTTTATATGCAATCTTTCGGGCCGCAGCCAGCGGAGGGTGCCGCGGGCACTCGCCAGGGCTGTAACTACCCTATATAGCCCTCCGCCTTAGGCGGAGTATACTTCCGGCTTGAGTGCCGAGCAGCACCGGCGGCCTGACCGCTGGCGCGGGAACTTTTTTGTTGGCTATAACAGTCCGATTCGGGCCGCCGCCAGGGGGCGGAAGCCGTAAAGCGGCTTGGCGGCGGGCCCGGCCATTCTGACGAATGGCGGCTATTCGCTCTTCGTCTTGCCACGGGTACCCAGCTGCTCTCGGGTTCGGCCTCAGTTCCCCGTTCTGTCGTTTTCGGGCGCCCCTGCCCCC
>CAZAPI010000124.1:0-5228 GCA_964486945.1 uncultured Rikenella sp.
CGCAGTTGCGGCCCTCCGCCGGGGGTGGCTCCGGCCCGCACGGCTCGCACAGCTCGCCGCAGAAATGGGCAATTGCAGCCCGGAAGCCCAACGGAGTCTCTTTTGTGAATAAAGAGAACAGCACCTATGCGGATACATACAAATAACCGAACGGATATATGGGAACCATACGGATACGATACTTGTTTTTCGCCTTGCTGGCCGCCGCCGTTTTCGTGCAGTGCGCCTCCATCGCGCAGCCCCAGGGCGGCCCCCGCGACTCGTTGCCCCCGCTGATCATCAGCACCGTGCCCGCACAAAGGGCCGTTAATTTCAAAGGCAAACGGATCGCCCTGAACTTCAACGAATACGTCGTACTGCGCGACCAGCAGAAAGAGTTCATCGTTTCGCCCCCGAATCCGAACGGGAGCAAACCGATCCTGAGCGTCAAAGGACGCTCCGTAGTCGTCGATTTTGAGCAGCAGCCCGACAGCAACACCACCTACCGCCTCGACTTCGGCAACTCCATCGCCGACAACAACGAAGGCAACCGGCTGGGCAACTACGCCTTCGTTTTTTCGACCGGGCCCGACCTCGACACCCTGCTGATGAGCGGCCTGACCGTCGACGCGCAGACCCGCGACTCGGTGATCGGCGCCCTGCTCTTCTTTTTCGACGCCAAAGCCGACTCCGTGGCAGCCTACGACTCCACCCTGTTCAAAGCCCGTGCCGACGCCATTTTCCGCAGCGACAGCTCCGGTTTCTTCCTGGCCGACATCCTCCAGGACAAAGACTACCGCATTTACGCCATACTCGACAAGAACGGCAACCAGCGGTACGAGTCCGGGACCGACTACGTCGCCATGCTCGACACGGTATACAACCCCACCCGGATGCCCGATTTCGACATGTGGATCGAACCGGCGACCGGGCGTAAAGGCCCGCGCAGGCAGATCGACCCGCCGCAGCTGCGCTTCAACCTGTTTCTCGAAGAACCGGTGCGCCGGCAGACTGTCTTGACCAACAGCCGGCCCGAACGGCAGAAACTGGAGATCGTTTTCAACGCCATACAGCCTGCCGAGATCGTGTCGTTCGTCCCCGTCGGGCTGGATTCGACCTGGTTGATGCGCGAAAACGGCGTCAAGGGAGATACCGTATGGTACTGGATCGCTCCGCCGACCAAAGAGGATGCCGATGCACTGAAAGACACCATCCGGGCGAAGATCACCTACATGAGCCAGGACAGCCTGTGGAACCCGCAGCTGCGATCCGAAGAGCTGACATTTGTGCACCGCATCGTCGACCCGAACGCCCGGCGGCCGAAGTCGAACAGCGCCTATGCCGACAGCATCGAACAGGTTAAGGAGGCCCGGCGGAAAGCCAGGCGGGCGGCCAAACTGCAAAAGAAATGGATCAAAATGGCCCGGCACATCAGCCGCCGGCGCGGCGACCCGAAACGCACCGACGCCGAGCTGCTGGCCGACAGCACCCTGTTCCAACAGGTAGACGTGGATACCACCCAAACGGACAAGCCCCGCAGGAACGCCGAGCTGCCGGTTAAAAACCCGTTCGGGTTCGAGGTGATGGCCGCCAATCCGCTGAACCCGGAGAACAATATCCGGCTCCGGTTCAATTATCCTTTGCAGTCGGTGGACCAGGCGCGGATCAAGCTGACCAAGCTCTCCGAAGGGCAGTCGGCGCTGCCGAGCCGCGACCGGCAGACCGCCGAGGCCGAACCGGGCAAAAAGACCGAAACCCCGGAACCCTTTACGGTCGAGTTGGATACACTTACGCGGCGGTGGCTCACCATACGGGCCGACTGGCGAGCGGACGACGAATACAGCCTGCTTATTCCGGACAGCGTCTTTATGAACATCGCGTTCCAGGGGAACGACACGCTGCAATCCACTTTCAAGGTAGCCGACTCCAGCAAGTTCGGCACGGTGATCATCGACCTCGGGGCAGACGACCTGCTGCCGGATTACGAATATATCCTCGAATTGCAGACCCTGGAAGGCAAGACCTACCAGCGGATCCGGCATGCCGTGCCGGGGAGGAGCTACAAACTGCGCTACCTGCCGGCCAACAAGTACCGCCTGCGGATCACAGAAGACCGTAATAAGAACGGGGAGTGGGACACCGGCTCGCTGGTGCAGCGGCGGCAGCCGGAGCGAATCCGTATCTGGGAGCATCCGGCCACGGGGCGCGAGATACTGGCCAAGGAGAACTGGGATGTGACCGTGCCGGTGAACCTGAGGGAACTCTTCGAACAGCCGTAATGTTACTTATAATTAGGATATTTATGACTCTGAACCGGATCGAATACTTAGCGGCGTTTCTGCTGGCTGCGGCCATATGCTGCTGTCCGGCGGCGGCGCAGGAGCGGGGCGTGCCGTCCGAGACCCTGAGCGCGGCATGGGCTCCGGTCAAGGTGGATCACTATGTCGGTATCCGGGGCGGTTACGCCATGGGCAACGCCCGGTTCGAGCCGACGCGCCAGACCGAGATGAAAATGGGGCTGATGGTCGGTGGCCTGGTCTATAAGTTCGATGTGCCGGCGCAGAAATATGTGGGATGCATCGAGGCTGACATCAACTGGGCGCAGCGCGGCTACCGCGTACACCAGTCCTTCGAGTCCGACGAGGTCTACGAACGCAAGTGGAACACCATCGAGATCCCGATCCTGTGGCAGCCCTACCTGCCGCTGAGCAAGGGGGGCACCCGGTTCTACCTCAGCGCGGGGCCGTACTTCAGTTACGCGTTCAGCTCGGATTACCGGGAGTACAACAAGGCCACGGGCGAGGTCTATTCCGAAGGAAAATACGAGTATGACCCCGTGCGGGATAATCGCTGGGAGTACGGCATCACGTTCGGGGCGGGGATGTTTTTCGCCATCAAACGGTTTTCGGTGACAGCGGAGTTCCGCTACAATATCGGCCTGTCGGACGTTTTCAAGGGGGTGACCAAATACGAGGGGAATCCGTTCCGCTCACCGGCCGACCAGATGAATATCACCCTCGGCGTAAATTACAAAGTGCGAACGCATAAATAACCGATCGTTTAGTTTGTACACCCTGTTCTTCGGGTTGGAGGGAGTTGTCTGCTCTTGGCGCAACAAGTGGGGCCGGAGCCAGCGGAGGCGTCCGTTTAATAGGGTTGCGCAAACCCCTACAAAACAGCCGACGTGGCCACGTCGGGCGGGCGATACTGCGTATCGCTTACTTTTTAACGATCGATTACATAACATTGGAATATGAAATACGGACCGGATCAAAACGGCTATTACGGTGAATTCGGGGGCGCCTTTATCCCCGACGAACTCCAGGAGAACATCGGCCAGCTGGCCGGGCGGTATGTGGAGATCATCGAAAGCCCGAAATTCCGGCAGGAGTTCTCCGCCCTGCTGAAACACTATGCCGGGCGGCCCTCGCCGCTCTACTTCGCCCCCAGGTTGAGCGAGAAATACGGCGCGCGCGTTTACCTCAAGCGCGAAGACCTCAACCACACCGGGTCGCACAAGATCAACAACGCGCTGGGGCAGATACTCTTGGCTAAAGAGATGGGGTGTACCCATATTATCGCCGAGACCGGCGCCGGGCAGCACGGAGTGGCCACCGCCACGGTTTGCGCCAAGCTGGGGCTGAAATGCACCATCTATATGGGAGCCGTGGACGTGGAACGGCAGGCCCTGAACGTCGCCCGGATGAAGATGCTCGGCGCGAACGTCGAAGCGGTGACGGCCGGAGGGGCCACCCTCAAAGATGCCGTGGACATCGCCTTCGCCTACTGGGTAGCCCATCCGGAAGCGTATTACCTGCTGGGTTCCGCGGTTGGGCCGCACCCGTTCCCGGACATCGTGGCCCGGCTCCAGTCGGTCATCAGCGAGGAGATACGTAAACAGCTTAAGGAACAGGAGGGCCGCGAACTGCCGGACTATGTGATCGCCTGCATCGGCGGCGGGAGCAATGCGGCCGGAGCGTTCTACCACTTCCTCGACTCCGACGGCGTGAAACTGGTGCAGGTCGAGGCCGGCGGCCACGGCACGGACGGCAACGAACATGCCGCATCCCTCACTTGCGGAACCGAGGGGATACTGCACGGGAGCCGTTCCGTGATCCTGTTCGACGAGAACGGGGAGGTGCGCGAGCCCTATTCCATTTCGGCCGGTCTGGACTATCCGGGTGTCGGTCCGCTGCACGCCTATCTGGCGAAGACGGGGCGCTCGACGGTGCTGGCCGCTACCGACAGGCAGGCTTTGGCCGCCGCCCGCGAGCTTTCGCAGCTGGAGGGGATTATCCCGGCCATCGAGTCGGCCCATGCGCTGGCGGCGCTGCCTCAGTTGACGTTCAAGGCGGATGATATTGTCGTGGTTAACCTTTCCGGACGCGGGGATAAGGACATGCCGACCTACCTGCACGAGTTCGGACTGTAAGGGAAAGTTATGGAAAAGGTCAAACCGGCCCGGCTCTCGATCAAGGATTGGAACGAACAGGACAGGCCGCGCGAGAAGCTGATGAGCCGCGGGGCTTCGGCCTTGACGGACGCGGAATTGCTGGCGGTGCTGATCGGCTCTGGGACGGTCGAGAATTCGGCGGTCGAGATCGGGCGCTTGCTGCTGGAATCCGTAGGAGGAAACCTGGTGGAACTGGGGCGCAAGAGCCTGTCGGACTTGCAGAGGTTCAACGGGATCGGGCTGGCGCGGGGCGTGAGCATCGCGGCGGCATTGGAATTGGGCCGCCGCAGGCGGGCGGCGGAGCTCCCGACGCCGGACTACATTTCGGGCAGTGCGGACATCGTAACGATTTTCCAGCCGCTGCTTTCGGACTTGCCGCACGAGGAGGTGTGGGTGATGCTGCTGTCGCGCTCGAAACGGATCATCGAGAAGTTCCGGGTTGGCCAGGGCGGGATCGACGGGGCGGTGATCGACCCGCGGATCGTGATCCGCCGGGCGCTGGACCGCAATGCCTCGGGGATCGTGCTGGTGCATAACCACCCCTCGGGCACTGCCTATCCGAGCGAACAGGACATCATGAATACCAACAAAGTGCAGCTGGCGGCTTCCTATTTCGACATGCGGCTGCTGGACCATGTGATTATCGCGGATACCGTTCCGTTCAGCTTCGCGGAGCGGGGGCTGCTTTGATACTCTGCGTTTCGCATACCGGAACGCTTTTTGCTACCTTTGCCTTAAATGTACAATTGTTTATCACTACCCGCAGAGAACTGTCGCTTTTCTGAAGAAAAGCTCC
>CAZAPI010000125.1:0-2448 GCA_964486945.1 uncultured Rikenella sp.
TACCCGCCCCATTGCGGCTCCGCGCTAAAGCGCTCAGCCGCCTGCAAAGCCTACAACCCGGATCGAAACCTGAAAATAAATATGATAAGACATTTACGACACAGCCTGTTTTACCTGCTCCCGCTGGCGGCAATACTGGCTTCATGCTCGACCACCAAACGGCTGGCCAAGGGCGAAATGCTCTACACCGGAGTCAAGAAGATAACATTCACACCCGAAGCCGACAGCCTGAAAATCCCGAAACAGGTGACCTCCGCCGCGTCGCAACCGCTGAACGTGGCCCCGAACAACCCACTCTGGTCGCCCCGCTGGCGCACCGGATTTCCCACCGGCCTCTGGGCGTGGAACTACCTCTACACCCCGAAAGAAACAGGGTTCAAACACTGGCTTTACAAAAGGCTGGCCAAGCAGCCGGTGCTGATCTCCAAAGTGCGGCCCGACCTGCGCATCAAAGTCTCGGACCAAATCTTCGAAAACTACGGCTACTTCGGCGTACAGAGCAGCTACGAGCTGCTGCCCCGCAAGCACAAGCCAGACCGGAAAGCCAAAGTGAGCTACCACTTCCTCGTTCCGGCCCCCCATCCCTATGACTCGATCGAATAGATGACCGCACCGGGCGAGGTAGGCCGGATCATGGACAGCCTCCATGCCGGGACACTGCTGCGCACCGGGGCAATCTATAACCTCGACACGCTGGCGGCGGAGCGAAACCGCATCACCACAGCCTTGCGCAGCCTCGGTTACTACTATTTCCGCCCCGAATACATCACCTATGACGCCGACACGACCCAGACGTTTTACCGGGTGGAGCTGCGGATGCGGCTGGCCGAGGGGATACCCCCGGCAGCGATGCGGCCCTACCGGGTGGGGTGCATCAGCGTCAGCCTGCGCAACCCCGTCCCGGGCCCGTCCGACACCATGACGCTGGGGCAGGTGCATGTGCGCTACCAGCAACCCTTGAAGATCCGACCGCGCATCCTCAAAGAGATGATCCAGCTCACTCCCGGACAGCTCTTCAACGTCGAGGCCCAGAACACGACCCAGACGAACCTCGACAAGCTGGGGATATTCAATTCGGTGAACCTCACCGTGCCGTCGCTCGATTCGCTGAGCGAGAAGTGCGACTCGTTGGACGTGCGCATCGCGGCCACGTTCGACAAACCGATGCAGGCCGACTTCGAAGCCGATCTCACCTCCAAGTCGAACAGCTACCTCGGACCGGGAATTACCTTCGGGTTGCGGCACAACAACATATTCAAGGGAGGCGAAGTGCTGGCCCTGAACCTGACCGGCTCCTACGAATGGCAGACGGGCAACAAGAACCAGTACGAGAGCAAACCCACGGCGGTGAACTCCTACGAATTCGGCCTCAACGCCTCGCTCAGCATCCCTCGCATCCTGGCGCCGGGATTCAAATACAAGGAGCTGACCTACCCGGCCCGGACGACCTACAAGATCGGGGCCGACCTGATGAACCGGCCCAAATATTTCCGGCTGCTGTCGCTGAACATCTCGGCGGGCTACGATTTCCGCACTTCGCCGTACAGCTCGCACAACCTGACCGTTTTCAAACTGACTTACAACAAGCTGCTCCACACCTCGCACGAGTTCGACTCGACGATGCAGCAAAACCCGGCGGTGGCCCTGAGCTTCAGCAACCAGTTCATCCCCTCGATCAGCTACACCTACACGTTCGACAGGACTTACGGGCGGCGGCAGAACAACCGTTTCATGTTTCAGGGAACGGTGACCGACGCGGGCAACATCCTGGCGGGCATCTACGACATATTCGGCTCGCACGGCACCAAAAAACTGTTCGGCACCCCTTTCTCGCAATTCGTCAAAGGGACGGCCGAATTCAAATGGTACCATAAAATCGGGCAGAACAACATACTGGCGTCGCGCTTTATGGTCGGGGCGGGCTATGCCTACGGCAATTCCCAGGTGCTGCCTTACAGCGAGCAGTTCTACATCGGCGGGGCCAACAGCATCCGGGCCTTCACCGTGCGGTCGCTGGGGCCGGGAAGCTACCGGCCGCCGAAAGACGAAGTCAACGGCTACTGGGACCAGACCGGGAACTTCAAGCTGGAGGCCAACCTGGAGTTCCGCTTCAAGATGCTGGGCCGCCTGGGCGGGGCGGTATTCGTGGACGCCGGGAACATCTGGCTGCTCAAAAAAGACCCGCAGCGACCGGGCGGCGTGCTTCGGGCAAAGGGTTTCTGGAACGAGATAGCGCTGGGCACCGGGGCGGGTCTGCGGTACGACATCAGCGTGCTGGTGCTCCGCCTCGACTTAGGGATAGGCATCCACACGCCCTACTCCAACCCCGACAAGAAAGGCTATTACAACATTCAGAACTTCAGGGACGGCCTGGGTCTCCACCTGGCCATCGGCTATCCGTTCTGATCGGGAATACGGACCACTATCCCGGCTTCCGACCTGCTCCCC
>CAZAPI010000125.1:2548-5208 GCA_964486945.1 uncultured Rikenella sp.
CCGGGTTTTCGGACGGTTTTTACGATAACACCAGGGCCGGGTATGCCGTGGAATGGCAAGCCCGGCCCTTCCGGGGTCAGCCCGGTCACCGCCGAAGCGCTACCACCCCCGCAAGCCGCGATCGCTACAACGGCCACAGCCAGCTATCCTGCTTTGGTAAAGTGTTTTTTTCATTTCCTCGTAAAATTTAAGGTGGACAGAAAAAGCGGCCCGTTAAACGAACCGCTCCTAAAATAGTTTTCACTCAAGCCGGCAACAACTACCGCATTCGTATAGGATATTTACGAGCCGCTACCGCTCGGTTTCCTTTCGGACCAGCTCCGCAACCAGCGGCGGCACCCCTTTGGCCGCCCCTTCGGCAATGACCGTCAACGGATTGGGCACCGTCACCCGCGCCGGCCTCGGGTCCACCAGCCACACCGGCACTTCGGGCCGGATTCGGTACAACAGTCCCGCCGCCGGATAAACCGCCAGCGAAGTGCCGATCACGAGGAACAGGTCGGCATCCCGCACCGCCTCCAATGCCCGTTCGTACTCCGGCACCGCCTCGCCGAAAAAGACGATGTACGGCCTGAGCTGCGCCCCGTCCGGCCCCGTGTCGCCCATATGGGTCGGCCCCTGCGCCGGTACGATCACCTGCGGATTCCGCTCGCTGCGCGCCTTGCGCAGCTCGCCGTGCAGGTGGATGACCTCCGAGCTTCCCGCCCGCTCGTGCAGGTCGTCCACATTCTGAGTCACGACCACCACGTTCGCGAAATGGTTCTCCAGTTCGGCCACCGCCCGGTGCCCCGCATTGGGTTCCACCTCGTCCAGCTGCGCCCGCCGGGCGTTGTAAAAATCCAGCACCCCCTGCGGATCCCGTGCCCACGCCTCCGGCGTACAGACATCCTCGATCCGGTGGTTTTCCCACAAGCCGTCCGCGTCGCGGAAGGTCGAAACGCCGCTGTCGGCACTCATGCCGGCTCCCGTGAAGACCACCACTTTTTTCTGTGATTTCATGATTCCAAGGTTTTTGTCCCCGAAAGATACCAAAAATCGGCATCCCGCGACAGCGGTCGGGCCGGGGCCGCCTCGATTCGGGAACTTACTTCACCAATAACGGAAGCCCGCAATATGGCGGCCGCCGATATAAAGGCGCGGCAGGGAACCATCGAACGGCTGAAACGCCGGGACAAAGATGCTGTCGTAGCCGTCCCCGGCCCGTGGGCGGGTCGGAACCCGCCCGACAACACGCTGAAGCTGGTGCAAAACACAACTGGCCGACAAAAGGCGGCGAACCCCGCCCCGCCAAACGGAAAAGCCTCTTTCACATCCATGGCGAAAGAGGCTTTTCCGAAGTGACACCGACAGGACTCAAACCTGTAACCTGTTGATCCGTAGTCAACTGCTCTATTCAATTAAGCTACGGTGCCATTGCTTTTGCGATACAAAAGTAGGTATTTCCCGGATAATTCCAAAATTTATATTCTCTATATTTGCAAAACTTATCCGGGAACAGATGAAAAACCTTCAGGAAATCACCGCCGACATACTGGACGGATACCTTATAACCGCCGACGAAGCCCTCGAACTGCTGCACCACGCCGACACGGAGGCCTTGTGCGATGCGGCGGACCGGGTGCGGCGGCATTTTATGGGCGACAAGCTCGACACCTGCTCGATCATGAACGCCCGCAGCGGCCGCTGCTCGGAGGACTGCAAGTGGTGCTCGCAGTCGGCGCACCACCAAACGAAAATCGAGGTCTATCCGCTGACGGAGACGGAGGAAGCGCTCCGCCACGCCCGCGACAACCACGACAAGGGGGTGGGCCGCTTCTCGCTGGTGACCAGCGGCCGGACGATGACGGACGCGCAGGTGGAAAAATGTGCGGAAATCTACCGGGCCATCGCGGCCGAATGCGAGGGGTTCCGCGGCGGCATGCTCTGCGCCTCGATGGGCTTGCTGTCGAAGGGGCAGCTCCAAATGCTCAAAGATGCCGGCGTAGGCAGCTATCACTGCAATATCGAGACGGCGCCGTCGCATTTCCCGAAGCTCTGCTCGACGCACACGCTGGCCGAAAAGCAGCGGACGATCGCCTGGGCCAAAGAGGTGGGACTGAAAATTTGCAGCGGGGGGATCATCGGCATGGGCGAAACGCCGGAGCAGCGGGTCGAGATGGCATTCACGCTGAGGGAGATGGGGGTGGCGTCGATCCCGGTCAACGTGCTGAACCCGATCCCGGGGACGCCGCTGGAAAACACGCCTCCGCTGTCGGACGACGAGATTCTGCGGACGTTCGCCATGTTCCGGCTGATCAACCCAGGGGTCTACATCCGTTTTGCGGGAGGCCGGACGCTGCTGAAGCCGGAGATCCAGGAGCGGGCGCTGCGCAGCGGGGTGAATGCGGCGATCGTGGGCGACCTGCTGACGACGATCGGTTCGGGAGTCGCGGAGGACAAGGAGATGTTCGCCCGCTGCGGATTTTCGTTTTAAACGTGTCGGCCACATCCCGTCTTATCTTCCGGCGGGCGTACATTCCGCTCGCAACTTACTTATTTCCTCAGGGTTCCTATTGGCGCTCGTCCATGGGCGGCAACGATCTTTTCGGCCCAGAACCGACGAAGGGACGGCACTTTTTTGCGGCCTTACGCCGGGAGTGGGTCGCCTTTCGGGCTTCCTC
>CAZAPI010000126.1:0-5155 GCA_964486945.1 uncultured Rikenella sp.
CGCAACTTTAGGGTACCAGCCTCACGCTCGGCGCGAGCACACGCACCGGGCATCCGGCCCCACCTGTTGCACCAAACACAAGAGGTCCGGCAGGCTGCTCGAAAATTTGGCTTCGGACTTCCTCCTTGCGCCTCGGTTCGGCCCGCGCGGCTCGCTTCGCTTACAGCCGAAGTAAAAACAGAAGTTCCATACGACGGCTGTGATAAAACCGGACGGTTAAAATTTAAAGCGGGCTAATAGCGTCACGCGGTGGTTATGCGTATTCGCATAGCGCTCCGTCGGTCGGTAATGCGAGTCGAACTCCCGGCCCCACGATGCCAGGCTGTACATATACTCCAGCCCGAACGACAGCATCCGGTAATGATACCACAGGCGCGGTGACAGACGGAAATACCAGTCGATCCCCTTGTCCGGGATCGCCGCCTTCGCCAAGTCCACCTCCTTGCCCGTGCCCAGATTCTTCGTCCAGCCCGTGAAAAAGCCCGGCTGCCAGCCCTTCATCACCTTGCTCTCGTAATTCAGCCACACCGCCACCGTCTGCGTCGCCGTGTAGCCATAGTCAGCGTCGCCCGCCGCTATATCCCGCAGCCGCGGACCGTAGCCCCCCAGCATACTAAGCGTCGAAAGGTCCTGTCCCCACATCGCGAAAGCCGACAACTTGTGTCCCCCGCCGAACGTATGCAGGCCGAACACCGACGCATTGAACGCCACCATCCGCTTGAAAGTCCGCACCGAGTCCGCCGTCAGGTTGCGCGGCCGGATCGACTTGAAGCCCCCGCCGAAACCCACCATCGACCCCTTCGGGCCGCCCACCGTCAGCCTCAACGCAATGTCCGGCACCATCCCGTAAGCCTGCGCCTCGCCTTCCGTCCCCGCATACATCCCCAGCGCTCCCGTCAGCCGCACCAGATCGCCCAACCGCTGCGTAAAACGTATCTGCGGGATTCTCGACTGCGGATTGATCGGCGTGCCGCTGCCGTGAGCCACCGTGTTCGGAAAGATCTCCTCCGGCACCGCCAGGTTGTTCGTCTGACCGATCAGCAGCCGGCTCCGTTTCCAGTCCAGACTGACGTAGGCGTGCCGCAGCCGCAACACACCCAGGTTATCCCCCGTGCCCATAAAGTCCGTCTCGACGAACGCCGTGGCCGTCGCCCCAAGGATGTCGGCCGCCGTGGCCCCCACGCTCAACCGCGTGTTGGCCACGCCGAACCGAAGCGAATTCTCCCGGTTAATATCCTCGCCGTACTTGTTATAGACCGGCGCCAACGGAAAATAGTAAAAAATGCCGCCGTTCCGGGTCTTCGAAGCGTAGCTGTCCGTAAAGACCTGCGCGTCGAGGCGGCCGCCGAACCTGAATTTCACGCGGGACTCTTTTTTCACGGTGTCCGCCTTCTCAGCCGATGCGGCCGGAACGCCTGCGGACAAAGCCGCCAAAATAAAAACGCAGAGGTATCGTTTCATATGCAGAATACAAAGAATGAGCTGCAAAAGTAATACATTTGCGGGGACAGTGTCCTACGCATTTTTACCGTTTCCTGGCGGTACAAATACCCATTCCGGACGCAAGGCCCTAAGCGACTGATATAAAAAACTATGGACTTTATATTGCATTCCGACTTCGCCCCCACCGGCGACCAGCCCGAGGCCATCGCGCAGCTGACCCGTTCGTTGCAGGAGGGGACGCGGCACAACACCCTGCTGGGCGTGACGGGATCGGGCAAGACTTTCACGATGGCCAATGTCATCAAGAACATCGGCAAGCCCACCCTGATCCTGAGCCACAACAAGACCCTCGCGGCGCAGCTCTACGGCGAGTTCCGCGGCTTCTTTCCCGAGAACGCCGTCGAATATTTCGTCTCCTACTACGACTACTACCAACCCGAAGCCTATCTTCCGACTTCGGACACCTATATCGAAAAAGACCTCTCGATCAACGACGAGATCGAAAAGTTACGGCTCAGCACCACCAGCTCGCTGCTGTCGGGGCGGAACGACATCGTGGTGGTCAGCTCCGTGTCGTGCCTCTACGGGATCGGGAACCCGGAAGACTTCCACGCCAACACCATCGAGATCAAGCAGGGACAGGACTTTCCGCGGCAAAAACTTTTATACCAGCTTGTCGACGGCCTTTACTCACGCAACGACATCGAGTTCAGCCGCGGGACTTTCCGCGTGGCGGGCGACACGGTGGACGTGCATGTGGCCTACGGCGACAAGGCTTACCGAATCGTGCAGTGGGGCGACACGGTGGAGGAGATACACGCCATCGACCCGATTACCGGGCAACGGCTCTCGCAACTCGACCGGGTAACCATCTACCCCGCGAATATCTTCGTCACCACGCGCGACCGCATCAACTCGGCAGTAGTCCAGATCCAGCACGACCTGTCGGCGCAGTACGACTTCTTTATGCAACGCGGCGAGGAGCAATACGCCAAACGGCTGAAACAGCGGGTGGAATACGACCTCGAAATGATCAAGGAGCTGGGCTACTGCTCCGGGATCGAGAACTATTCGCGCTATTTCGACGGGCGGCTGCCAGGGACACGACCGTTCTGCCTGCTGGACTATTTCCCTGACGACTTCCTGATCATCATAGACGAGAGCCATGTCACGATCCCGCAAATCCGGGCGATGTACGGCGGCGACAACGCGCGGAAAAAGAACCTGGTGGAATACGGTTTCCGGCTCCCGGCGGCCATCGACAACCGGCCGCTGAAGTTCGAGGAGTTCGAGGCGCTGGTGCCCCAGTCGGTCTATGTGAGTGCGACGCCGGCAGACTACGAGCTGAACAAATCGGAAGGGGTGGTGGTCGAGCAGGTGATCCGCCCCACGGGGCTGCTGGACCCGGAGATCGAGATCCGCCCCACGGCAGACCAGATCGACAACCTGATCGGCGAGATCGAGCTGCGGGCGGAAAAAGACCAGCGGGTGCTGGTAACGACGCTTACCAAACGGATGGCCGAAGAGCTGACCAAGTATTTCGAGAAGGTGGGGATCCGCTGCCGCTATATCCACTCGGACGTGGACACACTGGAGCGGATCGAGATCATGGACGACCTGCGGGCCGGCCGGTTCGACGTGCTGGTGGGAGTCAACCTCCTGCGCGAGGGGCTGGACTTGCCGGAGGTCTCCTTAGTCGCCATTATGGATGCCGACAAAGAGGGTTTCCTGCGCTCCGCACGGTCGCTGACCCAAACGGCCGGACGTGCCGCGCGACATCTCGAAGGGCGGGTGATCATGTACGCAGACAAGATCACGGACTCGATGCGACAGACGATAGACGAGACGGAACGGCGGCGCGAAAAGCAGATGAATTACAACATCAGACACGGCATCACGCCGCAGGCGGTGCACAAGATGAGCAAATCGACCCTCGGCGAGGGTTCTCCGCTGGCGACATCGCTGCCGTCGGCCAAGGTGGCCGCGGCGGGGGCCACGGCGATCCAGCGGCCGTTCGGAACAGGTGCAGGGGGCGTGGTGTACGATATGGATGCGCCGCTTTCGATGGTGGCGGACCCGGTGATGGAGTATATGTCGGCCACGGACCTGGAGAATGCGATCGCGCAGGCGCGGGAGATGATGGAGCAGGCGGCCAAAGAGTTGGATTTCATGACGGCGGCGCGCTACCGCGACGAGATGTTCGCTTTGCAACAGAAGCAGCTGGCGGCGGATCGTTCGTCGGGAGCGGTTTCGCCGTCGATCAAGGACGGTGGTGTACGGGAGTCGAAAGCGGGGGTAGGCAAGTCGCGCAAGCGGACGAAGATTCTGTAATCCGGCATAGTCTTTTATTGCGACCTTCCGGGACAACGGTCGGTTCGCGCCGCCCTCCGGGCCGAAAGCCCATGCCTTTACGTATCTATCTTCCTGTCTGACCGTTACTATACGCAGAAGAGCAAAAATTTCGTGGTTGTTATCCTATTGCATCGCGCAGCGTCGCCGGCCTGCCCGCTGGCGACTTAAGACAGGTACAGCCCCCCTCGCGGCACCGCAGGCCGGATCCCCGCAAAAAGGCAGATCACCGACCCAAAGCCTTTCAGGCATCTTTTCCCAGATGTCCGGAAGACTTTTTTACGTATAAATACCTATTCAAAATAGGTGATAACACCCTCCCGTATATTTTCAGACCTCCGTACTTTTGTTTACCGGAAAATGGCATCCGGACGACCTATGGGAAAATATTTCGACGAACTGATGCAGGACCACCGTTTCCGCGAGGGGTTGAACGCCTGCATGAACTGCGGGGCCTGCACGGCGGTGTGCCCGGCGGCGGAGTACTACAACTACGACCCGCGGCAGATCGTGGACGATGTGCAGGCGCGCGACGACGAGAGCATCGAGGCGCTGATGAAGAGCGACACGATCTGGTACTGCGGCGAGTGCATGTCGTGCCGGCCTCGCTGTCCGCGGGGCAATACGCCGGCTTATGTGATACAGGCCTTGCGGAAGCTGTCGCAGAAGTACGGTTTCTTCACGGAATCGGAAAAGGGGCGACAGCAGTATGCCTTGGGCAAGGTGCTGGGTGGCAACATGATGGATCTGGGCTACTGTGTGCATCCGACGCGGGTGGCACCGCGGATGCATCCGGAACAGGGGCCTGTGTGGGCATGGGTGCACGAGCATGACGACGATGTGTTCGCGCGGTTCACGGACAATTACAAGAAGCAGGGGCCAGGGCCTGCGCGGGCAATCGACCCGGAGAGCATGGCGGAGTTCCGACGCATCTTCGACGTGAGCGGCGGAACGGAGTTCCTGGACAATATCGAACGCCATTCGCTGAAAAAAGCGGAGGAGCTGGGCATGACACCCGACGAGTACATGGAGTATGTCTACACCTACAACAGCGGCACGCATACGCTGTAATTAACCGTTCGTTTTATTTTGCATTGTGCCGTGTGTGACTGTTCTTTGTTGACCTTCGGTCTTCCTTCTCGCCGCTCGGCAGAGCGTGCAAGCCCGCTTTGCCCTCGCTGGCAGCGTCGGTTGAAAGGAAAGAACCAAAAGAACTTTCCGGAGCTTCGCTAATCCGGGCGTGTCTGGCCTATTTCGTTGGACCGGTGCTTTTCGATGCGGCGCACTAAGGTATTAAACAGCCAAGATGTGCGCCCATCGTAAAAGCCCGGCCCAACAGACCTAAGGCAAAGATAGAGTTAGG
>CAZAPI010000127.1:0-5073 GCA_964486945.1 uncultured Rikenella sp.
AACCGCGGCGCGACTTGTTTTGATGTAGCTGTATTTAGCCGGAGTCGCTTTGGGCCGGTGCCGCGGGGCATACGAACCGGGCTGTAACGCTTTCGCTGGCTCCGATTTGAACTCAACGGAGCAAGCAATGCGTTCCGTCAGGAACGGTGTGTCGCCCCCTGCCGCGGGAACGATTTTCGTCACGCAACCCACCCCAGGGTGTAGGCCTAGGACCCCCGCCGGCTTATTTCTTGTCGTAACTGCGCCGGTAGGCGGCCGGTGTTGTCCCGAAACGCTCGCGAAACAACTTGATGAAGTGAGATGGATTGTTGAAACGGCACTCGCACGCGATCTCGGCGACCGACTGCTGCGAAGTGAGCAGTTGCAGCCGAGCGTGGGCCAACCGCTGCTCGTTGAGCCACTTATGCGGCGAGGTGCGGAAATGGCGGCGGAACTCATTCTTGAACAGGCTCAGGCTCATGCCGCACAGGGCTGCCAACTCCTGGAGGCTGATGTCGGTGAGGATATGCTCGCGAACGACCTCGGGCAGGGGCTGGGGACCTTCGGATAGGGCCATGAAAACCGGGCGGCAGATGCAGCAGCCTGGCTGGGTGAGCAACAGTTGCACCAACTCGCAGAGCTTGATGTGGCCAAGCTCCGGGTTGGAGAGGTGTACCTGGGCGGAGATAAAAGGCCGCAGGGAGGCGAAAAAGTCCGTGATCACGGGCCATGCCGGATAGGTGTATACCTCCGTGTAGTTGTGGCACTGGGCGCAGAGGGTGTTCGCCGCGGCGATCTTGCTCCGGGGCGTGAAATCGTTGCGCAGGTCGGCGGGGGTGTAGAAGAAGAGGGTCTGGCGGAACGGGTGGGAGGCATCGGCCGGGCTGTTCTCGATGTAGTGGATGCCCCGTGCCAGGTGGAACAGTTCGCCGGTCTGCACGGTAATGTACTTGTCGGCCAGGTGGATCAGTTTGGTGCCTTGTTCGATGTAGCCGATGGCGTTGCGACCGTAGCGGACGGTCTGGATGCCGACGTCGACGGTGCTCTGGTGGCTGAAGATAACGGAGGGTGTGGTCAGGTCCATAAAATTGTATGTTATAGGAAATAAAACGGATAGGAATATATATCACGAACCGTCCGGTGTGTCGGCCGGACGGCGGGGCGGCGGTAAATGCGGATGGGAAACGGGTTATTCCGGGCCCCGGCAGGCTGACAGATATGACAAATAAAAAGGCTTCATAAATCTTCCTGATAAAATTATAGTGTAATAGGATTCGCTTCCGTTTCCGCGCGGAGCGGACTCGGCGTATCTTTGTGGAACAATAAGGCAATCGCGTTACTGTGTTGCGAATATATAAATAATTGTAGCTTCCTGCAATGCGGTTTCCGAATTTCATCCTGAAAGATCCGGGGGGGCGGGGTGTCCGGTTTGCGGGAGGTCGCGGGGGATGGCCGGATCGATTATGTGGCGGAATCACGATTATTTGTCAGTGTCTGATGTGGTGCGGAGGGCCGCAAACGGCGTACCGGAATGGCCTGATACGGGTAGATAGTTCACTTATTATATTATTTTAAAATTTGTCGGTTATGTTTCGATTCTCCGGGCCCATGTATGAAATGCTGGCGGGCGAGGTCTGCGATGTCTGCGCGGGCGGCGAACCTCTCTCGGAAAGGGTGGTCGAGCTGGAGTGGGAGGAGTGCGGGCTGCTGTTCCGATTCACTCCCGTGCGGGAGGCGGGGCGGCTCGGGTTTGGCCGCTACCGGATGGAAACCTGGTGCGGCGGGAGGAGGGTCTCCAATAATTTCGATGTCGACCGGCTCGGGAGGATGTTGCGGTGAAAGCGGGTTTTCTGGAAAACGAGCTGCGGAACATCGACTTTGTGGAGGGGTGTTACCGCCGGATTGCCGAACTGGTGATGCCTTCCGACCTGGAGGAGAATCCCGTTCCGTTGGCGCGGGCCTTTATGGCGGCCTTGCGCGGCATGGAAAGGTGTGTGGAGCTGCGGCTGAAATTGGTGCGCGAGGCGGGCAGGATGCCGGTGGAGGAGCCGGACGAGCCGCTGGCCACGGTAGACCTCAGCCGCCTGTCGGACGAGGCGCTGCGCGAGGTGGAGGAGTCGCTGGTGCCGTTGGACGGGCCGCAGGATGGGGAAGCGGAAGGCTGTGACCGAAACGAATTATGCGAAAAGAACGAAGAGAAGACAGTCTCTGCGGCGGTTGCACTGCTGCGGAAAGGGACGGCGAAGGCCGTCCCGCAGGCGGGGAGGCGGGAAAGACCCGCTCCCCGGCGGAAGGTCGGGACGGGAGAAACGGGGGAAAAGCCCCTGTTGTCGGGATAAACTGCCCGCGCGAGGAGTGGGCGCGGCGCTCGCTGGCGGCTTTTGCGGCGGCGGTGGCGCCGGAGATGGAGTGGACGCCGTTCCACCGGGCGTACTATCGCCTGCTGGAGGCTTTCGCTTCGGGGCGGCTGCGGCGGCTGATCGTCAGTGTGCCGCCCCAGCATGGCAAGAGCCGGGGGGCGTCGGTGCTGCTGCCGGCCTATCTGCTGGGGCAAGATCCTGACTTGCGGGTAGCGGTGGCGTCCTATTCGTTCGCCCTGGCGGGGCGGCTGGGACAGGAGGTGCAGCGGGTGATGGCCGAACCGGCTTACCGGAACATTTTTCCGGCAACCGCCCTGAAGGGAATGGGGCCGAAGTCGGCCGGGGAGCGCACGGCCCGGCGTACGGTTCAGGAGTTCGACTGTGTGGGGGCTGCGGGCGGCCTCAGGGCGGTGGGGCGAACGGGGTCGCTGACGGGGAACCGGGTGGATGTGATGATTGCGGACGACCTGTACAAGGATGCGTTGGAGGCTAACTCGCCGTTGGTGCGGGAGCGGGTGTGGGAGTGGTACAATGCGGTGGTGCGCACGCGGCTGCACGACGGTTCGCGGGAGCTGGTGGTCTGCACGCGGTGGCACGAGGATGACCTCATTGGCCGTCTGACCCGGACGGAGCGGGTCGTCGTGCTGACTGAGTGGGCGCAGCTGGAGGGGGTGCCGGCGGATGCGTGGGTGTCGGTGTCGTTCGAGGCGTTGAAGGCTTCGCTGCCGACGGAGCTGGACCCGAGGGCGGAGGGCGAGCCGCTCTGGCCGGGCAGGCATTCGGCGGGGTGGCTGTTGCAGCGCCGCAGTGCCGACCCGGCGTTGTTCGAGGCGCTGTTCCAGGGGAGGCCGGTGGTGCGCGAGGGGCTGCTGTACGGCGGTTTCGAGACGTACGAAGTGTTGCCGGCTGGGATCGTGCGCCGGGCGAACTACACGGACACGGGGACGGACCGCCTCTGTTCGATCTGCTATGCGGTGGGGGACGACGGGCTGTTCTACGTGACGGAGGTGATCTACACGTCGGAGCCGATGGAGGCGACGGAGGGTGCGGTGGCGTCGATGCTGTCGCGTAACGGGGTTGCCTCGGCGCTGGTGGAGAGCAACAACGGGGGCCGGGGGTTCGGCCGGGCGGTGGAGAGGCGGTTGCGCGAGGCGGGAAACCGTGGCTGTGCGCTGCGGATGTTCCACCAGGCGGGGAACAAGGAGTCGCGGATCCTGACGCATGCGGCGACGGTGGTGCGGCTGGTGAGGATGCCGGCGGACTGGCGGGTGCGCTGGCCGGAGTTCGCGGCGGATGTGCTGGGGTTCCGTCGGGTGTTTCGCGCCAATGCTCACGATGATGGCCCGGATGCGCTGACGGGTATTGTGGAGGCGGAGCTGGCACCGAAGGGGGGACGCATCCGGTTGGGTGGCTTCTCGAAACGTTGAGGCTGTTCGGGCGTGGCCCGTTTGCTTCGGCGCGGTGCCACGGGTATTTACTCTCGTTTTCGGGCGCCCCAGCCCCCTCGGGGGGCGGCGACTCTGGCGAGTCGCGCTTCTCGCTCCCTGCCTTACTGCGGCTTCGCTGTCCGGCGCTGAGGCCGCCGGTGCCGCGGGGAGGAAGACTCCGGAAATAAACTATTTCATAACCTATTTAGAATCAGACAAAATGCAACAGCTCGGAGAGATCCGCGTCAGCGGAGGACGGCGGCTGACCGTCGATATCGAAGGGATCATCGGTGCCCCGGACGGCCAGTCCTGCGGCGACGAAACCGCGCGGGCGGCCACCTACGAAAGTTTTCGCAGCCAGATCGACCGCATAGGCCGTTCCGGTGCGCGGAAAGTACAGGTCAACATCCGATCCGCCGGCGGCGACGTCAACGATGCCCTGCTGATCTACGATGCCCTTTGCGCGCTGGCCGCCGAAGGGGCCGAAATCACCACTTCGTGTCACGGTTATACTGCTTCGGCGGCGACTGTCATCGCGCAGGCCGCGACGCCCGGACGGCGGCTGGTTTCGGCCAACGCCCTTTACCTGATCCATAACTCGCATGCCGCCATCGAGGGAAACAGCTTCGACGTCGAGCGCACGGGCCGCCTGCTGGATAAGACCGACGAGCGGATAGCCGAAATCTATGCGGCCCGTTCAGGCAGGCCCGTCGAGCAGTTCCGTGAGCTGATGGCCCGTGACGGCGGGCGCGGGGAGTGGCTTTCGGCTGCCGAAACGGTGGCTGCGGGGCTGGCCGACCGGGTGAGTCGCCCCTCGCCTCTGGCTGTCGTGCGCGACCGGGTGGCGGATACGGTTCGGAACCTGTTCCGCTCTCCGCTTCCGGCGGTGGATGAAGCCGTACGGCCTGGCGGGATGGACGGGGCAACGGCATTAGCTGCTTCCGCAGCCTGTGTCGGAGATCCGGCGCAGGGGCCGGAGACGGTGGCCCTGCGTCAGGCTGTGCGGGCTACCGCCACGCAGCCTTGCGAAGACCCTGCCGTAATTCCTGCCGGTATGACGGTCGGCAACACCGGGGATGAATATTCACGGAACGGTATCGCCTACGAAAACGATGCGGTTCGGTTGCGCTCGGGTTGTTAACAAATTGTTAACAACCGTGGGGTGAAAATCGGTGATACGCAGTATGGCTACGGACTGCAATGAAATTGGAATTACCCGGGGTCAAAAGTCGCGCGCTAACGGAAATCCGATGAAAAGCCTGACGGCTTTCCGGTCGTCTTTCCTACGTTAGCGGAGCGCGCGACGA
>CAZAPI010000128.1:0-5053 GCA_964486945.1 uncultured Rikenella sp.
AGGCCGCGGGAGGGCCCTTACTTTTTGTGATGCGACAAAAAGTAAGCAAAAAGCGTATCAAAGGGAGTTGCCATCCCTCCCCACTCAGACGAGAGCGAAAGCACCCCCGACAGCGTCGTGTTTTGACTTGAGAAGCCCGTGCATCTTGCACGAGCTTCGACAAGGCGAAACCGGCTGGAGTCGCTTTCTTTGTCTTCTTTCTTTGGTGGCAAAGAAAGAAGATGCCCCGCCGGCATGAGGCGACAAAAAAAAGCCCCGCGGCAGGAGCGGGGCTGAAATAGGGCCGCCAGGCTGTATCTTTTAAAGATCGTTTATTCCGGTACGCGGACAGTCATAAAGATCGCTTCGACCTGCCGGACATAGTCCCTCATCGGGACATTGTTGTTCGGCGACGGAGAAAAGACATAACCATCGATCGCCAGCATACAATTTCGCGCCGCATCGTACGTCGTATAGTTGATGAACGGCCCCCCCATGAAATCGCCCATCACATCCCAGAAGCCCCGCACCTGGTTCCATTGGCGGCCATTCACCGTCAGCGTCTTCTGGTCCGGCATCGCCGCACTGCTCGTGGTCATATAGCTCCCGTCCGACGGCCCCGGCACCTGCATCACCGCCGCATTGCGCGCCGCGATAATATTCCCCGCCGCGTCGTTGCGCGCCGCAGAAGAATCCGCCGGATATGTGTAGATCGTGAAACCCACGCTCGCCAGAGGCAGCTCGTACGAGATCCACAGGAAATTCGTCGTATCGATACGCACCTTATACCCCTTCGGGATACTCATATCGAAACCGAATTTCTCCCGGATCAGGTCGCCGATCTTCGTATCCCGGAACCTTTCGGCCCGCGCCACGAAACGGTCGCGCTCCGCGATCTCGTACAGCTTCGCCAGCTCCGAACGGTAAGAGTGCAGGAAAGCCGCCAGCGAATCCGCCGTCGGTGCCGTCACCGTCACCTCCAGCTGCGGCGCCGAATTGACATCGTACGAAGCCGTCATATCCGCCTTCGCATACTGTGCGCCCGTGCGCAGGATCAGAATGTTGCGGTGCTTGCTGACCGTCGCCTTGTAGCTGGCCGGCGGCACGCTGTAAACGGTAAACCGGGGCTCCGGCTGGTTGATCATCTCCACCTCGTCGGAGAAGATCGCCCGGGCCGTATCCCCCGCCGGTCCCTGCCAGAGATCGGCGGGAGTCACGATGAAAAGCTCGTACGGCTTGCCCGTCGAAGAGACCTTGACCTCGCCCGTATGGCAGGCCGTGAACGCCAGCGCAAGGGCCGGAAACAAGGCAAAAATGATTTTTTTCATGGTCGTATCGGTATTAGAGTGGACGATTCGCGCCGGGCGCCTTCCCCGCCGGGCAGACGGGCGCTTCGCAAATGTAGCGATAATTCTTTTTTATCTATCTTTGCGGTAATTCTTCACTAAAACGGGCCACATCAGGTATGTATTTCCGTCCGCCAAAATTCATCAAACGCCTCTTTCCCGAACTGAACTGGAACCTCCGGGAACCCGGCGCCATCTTCCTGACCTTCGACGACGGCCCCACCCCCGAAGTGACCGAGTGGGTACTCGACACACTGGACAAATACGATGCCAAGGCTACCTTTTTCTGCCTCGGGAAGAACGTAGACCTGCGCCCCGACATTTTCCGCAAGATCAAAGCCCGCGGACACGCCGTGGGAAACCACTCGTACAGCCACATCAAGGGATGGGGCACTCCGACCGGACGGTACTTAGAGGACGTCGACCTGGCCAACGGCCTGATCCGCACCAACCTGTACCGACCGCCCTACGGGCGCATCACCACCAGCCAGATCCGGCGCATCTCGGAACGGTATCATATCATTATGTGGGACACCCTCAGCCGCGACTATTCGCAGGTCGTATCGCCCGAAGCCTGCGTGCGGAACGTCACCAAACACCTGCACGAAGGATCGATCGTCGTGTTTCACGACTCGGTCAAAGCCTCGCGGAACCTTTACTACGCCCTGCCCCGGGTGCTGGAAGCGATCCGGCGGGCCGGCCTGCGGTGTAAAAGCATCGAACTTTAACGCTCGCAGGGCATGGAGTGGCTGCTCAATCTGGGATACCTCGGCCTGTTCATCGGCTCGCTGCTGGCCGCGACCATCGTCCCGTTCAGCTCCGACTTCCTGCTGGTCGGCATGCTGGCCGCGGGAGGCAACGTGGTGTCGACCGTGGCGGTGGCTTCGCTGGGAAACTGGGCCGGAGGGATGGTCTCCTATCGGATGGGCCGGGCCGGACGCTGGGAGTGGATCGAGAAATGGTTCAAAGTGCAGCCGGAGACGCTGGAAAGGCAAAAAGCCCGGGTCGGCCGTTACGGCTCGTGGCTGGCTTTCCTCTCGTGGCTCCCTTTCGTGGGCGACCTGTTCGCCATCGCGCTGGGATTCTACAAAGTCAACGTCTGGCAAGTGGCCCTATTCATGCTGATCGGCAAAACGGCCCGCTTCGTCTGCTGGGCGGTCGTGGTGGAGCGAGTGCGGCCCATGTTTGCGTAAACCCAGGCTTTTTCCTAACTTTGCTACCCTCAACACAATAGTTCACACACAAAAACTCAAAACCATACATGGCAACAACCGCAGATATCAAGATCGGGATGTGCATCGAGTTCAACGGCAAGACCTGCCAGATCATCGACTTCCAGCATGTGAAACCGGGCAAGGGCCCCGCTTTCGTGCGCACCAAGCTCAAGAACCTGGAGAACGGCCGCACGATTGACAACACCTTCACCGCCGGGGCACCGATCGAGCCGGTACGCGTGGAACGCCGTCCCTACCAGTTCCTCTACGAAGACGACATGGGAGCCAACTTCATGCACACCGAGACCTTCGAACAGATCGTGATCGACAAGAAGCTGATCGAAAACGCCGACCTGATGAAAGAGGGCGAGATCGTGGAGGTGATGTTCCATACCGAAAAAGAGACCGTGCTGTCTGCCGAACTGCCGCAGCTGGTCGAGATGGAAGTGACCTACACCGAGCCGGGGCTCAAGGGCGATACCGCTTCGTCTAACGCGCTGAAACCGGCTACCGTGGAGACCGGCGCAACCATCAAGGTGCCGCTATTCATCAACACCGGCGAAAAGATCCGAGTGGATACCCGCACCCGCGAATACTACGAGCGGATCAAATAGAGCGGTTTTCAATCGGCTCTACCTTTTTTACGGCAGGTATTCCGGCAACGGAATACCTGCCGTCTTTGCAAAGACGGCGGAGTAATTTTCCATCTTTTTGAAAACGGCCCTTTATATGAAATCCCGATACCCGCTCCTCCTCCTTCTGGCCGCAGCTCTGACCGCCCTTCCGGGGCGCGGACAGGTCAAGCAGGTCACCTCTTTCATATTCGACAGCGCCGCGCAGCGACTCCTCTCGGGGCTGGTGGGCATGCAGATGACCGCCAGCAACCAGGAGAACAAAACCCAGACCGACATCACCCTGCTGGCCACGACCAAACTCCGCTACATCCAGGAACGCACCGAGTACAGCTTCTACTGGCGGCAGTTCTGGGAACAGAAAGACGACGGCACCTTCGTCCGCAAAACCACGCTGCTTTTCAACCCGACGATCGGCAAATACAAAACCGACCCGCTGACCGGACAGCTCAAAGCGCACACGGTGCAGTTCATGCCGATGGCGCTGTTCACCGCCAACAGCGACCGGGGGCTGAGGGGGGCCATGCAGCTGGGCGGAATGGTCAGCCCGTGGCATTACCGGAATAAATGGCTGGGCTTCAGCTTCGGGCTCGGCCCGCTGGTGAGCTTCGAGAACTGGGATATGTACAACGAGGCGGAGATCGCCACGCTGCCGCCGGAGAAACAGGAGAAGATCGCTTTTATCAACAACAACCTGAAACTGCACCGGAGGCAATATTACCGCTTCACCGACATCAAAGCCATGCTCTTCATGGACTTGTTGCTCCGGATAACGAAGCTGGTCCAGATCAATGTGGGAACCTACCTCCAGCAAGGACTGCTCGACCCCTACCCCGCGGTCGTTACCGACCGTTACCCGGAGCTGAAAAAGCGCTATCCGCACTGGGTCGCGGAGATCGACGCCACGCTGACTCTGTTCAAAAACTTCTCGGTTACGGTCTCCTGCCGCACCGACTATGAAAAGAGCCTGCCGGTGCTCTATAAATCCAACTTCGAATACTATACGATGGTGGGGCTCAACTGGCGGTTCAACAAGACGTTCGGCCGGAAGGAAGAGCACTGACCTTCGCGCCGCGACGGGACTTTTCCGCATAAAGCAGGGGGCGCCGGAAAATTCCGGCGCCCCCTTCGTGTAACAGGTCGGCCTTAACGGGCGCTTTTATCCAAAGCCTGCTCGATGTCGGCGATAATGTCGTCTGCGTTTTCGATCCCGACCGAGAAGCGGATCAGGTCGGGTGCCACGCCCGCGGCGACAAGCTGTTCGTCGGTCAGCTGCCGGTGGGTGTGGCTGGCCGGGTGAAGCACCGAGGTACGTGCATCGGCCACATGGGTCACGATGGCTCCCAGCTGCAGGCTGTCCATAAAGCGAATGGATTCCTCCCGTCCTCCCTTGAGCCCGAAAGTGATAACGCCGCAGGTACCGCCGGGCATGTATTTTTTCGCCAGTTCGTAATATTTGTTCCCTTCGAGCCCCGGATAGTTGACCCATGCCACCTTGTCGTTCCGCGAGACGAGGTATTGCGCCACTTTCAACGCGTTCTCGCAGTGCCGCGCCACCCGCAGGTGCAGGGTCTCCAACCCGACATTGAGCAGGAAGGCGTTCTGCGGCGACTGGATCGAGCCCAGGTCGCGCATCAGCTGCGCCGTGGCCTTGGTGATGTAGGCCCCTTTGCCGAAAGCCTTGGTGTAGGTCAGCCCGTGGTACGAATCGTCGGGAGCTGTGAGGCCCGGAAACTTGTCCGCGCAGGCTTCCCAGTCGAAGTTCCCGCTGTCGACGATCGCCCCGCCCACCGCAGTAGCGTGGCCGTCCATGTATTTGGTGGTGGAATGGATCACGATATCTGCGCCCCACTCGAACGGCCGACAGTTGATCGGTGTCGGG
>CAZAPI010000129.1:0-4986 GCA_964486945.1 uncultured Rikenella sp.
GGCCAGACACGCTTGGATTAGCGAAGCTCTGGAAAGTTCTTTGGGTCCCTTTCTTGAAAGAAAGGGACAGTACCAGGCGGCACAATGCAAAATAAACGAACCATTAATTAATCATGGCCGAGAACTTCGCTTTTCCGTCCGGCGTGCCCACGCAGGCGCCGCCGCGCAAAGGGCAGAAAGTGCCCGTGCCCCGCGGCCGTTACAAGGCCCGCGGCATTGTGCTGCACTCGATGAAATACGGCGAGCGAAAACTCATCATCCACATCTTCACCGCACAGTACGGCCGCCGCAGCTACATCACCAAGCTGAGCGCCAACAACAACGGACGGGGGCTTTACCAGCCGCTGTTCATCCTCGACTTCGACGCGTGGGCGGGACGCGGCGAGCTACACAACATCGAACAGCCGCAGATGGCATTCTGCCTGGCCGATATGCCGTTCGACATCGTCAAGAGCACGATCGCGCTGTTCCTCTCCGAATTGCTGTACCGCCTGATCAAAGAGGGCGAGCTGGATCCGGGACTATACCGTTTCGTGGAGGAGTCGGTGGCTGAGCTGGACGCCATGGGCGACGGGGTGGCCAATTTCCACCTGTGGTTTCTGGTGCGGCTGACGGAGTACATGGGTTACGCGCCGCAAGACAATTATGAGGCAGGCTATTCGCTGGACTACCGCAACGGGACGTACACTCCCGAACCGCCGCCGCACACGCTGGTGATGTCTCCGGCGGAAGCGACGCTGTTCCATACCCTGAACGGTTGCCTGGCGGAAGAGTTGGCGGGGATAGGACTGGCGCGGGAGCAACGGGTGTCGATGCTGGAACGGCTCACGGATCTCTATGGTTTCCACACGGATGCGATCTATAACGTCAACTCGCTCCGCATCCTCTCCGAGATATTTTAACCATAGGGTTTCATAAATATTCCGCGAAGCGTCAGCCCGGAACCAGTGGCGGGCTGCGAAATAATTATTAACCGTAGGGTTAATTATCGAAGTTATTACGTTGATATTAATCGGTGAGCCGTGCGGGTCGGTGCCGCTGGATACTCCACCGGCTGTAACTACCCTTATGCGGCACCGCAACTCCGGGCCGGGTATAATCTTACGGTTAACATTTAAATCCCCGCGTCAGCGTGCAGACCGGTGTCGCTCGGTACTCGAACCGGGAGTATACTTCGCCAATAGCGGAGGCCTGCAACTTTGGGATTGCGAACCTTTCCGCAGGCTGCGACCTGAAAGATGGTATATAAAACCCTACGAATATAAATTATTTTTGGGACAGGGTAGAGAGCAGGCCGCAGGCCGCCAGGATATCCTCGCCACGTGAAGAACGTGTCGTCGTGGTGATCCCCGCCGCATTCAGCGCACCGTTCATGCGCTTCATCTTTTCCGGCGCAGCCCCCCGCAACGGGCTGTCCGGAATCGCATGGAAACGGATCAGGTTGATCCGGCAGTCCAACCCCTTGAGCAACCGCACCAGCCCCTCCACATGCCGCGGCGAATCGTTCACCCCCTCGAACACGATATACTCGAAACTCAGCCGCCGCTGATGCGTGAAATCGAACTTCCGCAACGCAGCCACCACCTCCCGCAACGGATACTTGTTCTGCGCCGGCATCAGCTCGCGCCGCTCCTCGTCGAACGGGTCGTGCAGACTCACCGCCAGGTGCACCTTCGTTTCCCGCAACAGCCGCTCCATCGCCGGGATCACCCCGATCGTAGAAACCGTGATCCGCGTCGGGCTCCACGCCAACCCCCAGTCCGAAGTCAGGATCTCGATCGCCCGCAGCACATTGTCGATATTGTCCATCGGCTCGCCCATCCCCATAAAGACGATATTCGTCAGCCTTTCCGATTCGGGAATGGCCAACACCTGATTGACGATCTCCCCCGCCGTCAGATGATGCTGGAACCCCTGCCGCGCCGTCATGCAGAAACGGCAGCCCATCCGACACCCCGCTTGCGACGACACGCACAGCGTGGCCCGCTCCCCGTCCGGAATATAAACCGCCTCGATATACCGGCTCCCGAGCGTCGGGAAAAGGTATTTTTTGGTCCCGTCCTTCGACACCTGCACATCGCACGGCTCGATCCGGCCGGCCACGTACCCCAGCTCGCCCAGCCGCTGACGCGCCGTCAGGGACAGATTGGTCATGGAATCGATCCCGGCCGCCCGCTTTTTATAGAGCCAGTCGGCCATCTGCCGGGCGGCGAAAGGCCTGAGCCCCGCCTCAGCCGCCACCGCCTGCAGCTCGGCAGGCGACATACCCGAAAGCCACTTTTTTACATTAGTATCCATACGAGGATAAAGATAAGAAAAAAACCGTCTTACATCAATCTGTAAGACGGTCCGTAACAACGCTCCCCCGACAGGGAACCGGTGGAGAATACCGGGGTCGAACCGGTGACCTCTTGCATGCCATGCAAGCGCTCTAGCCAACTGAGCTAATCCCCCCTTTTGCACCACAAATATACGCAAAAATTTTTATCCGCCAAATATCCACTCGTCCCGGTATTGCATTTTCCAAATAAAAGGTATAGCTTTGTAACGATAACCGTACCCCTGCACTTAACGCATTATAACCACTGCTAACCATATGGAACTCAAAAAATCACCTAAAGCCGACCTGGAAAACAAACGGAGCTATTTCCTGGAAATCGGTATCATCGTGGCCTTGGCTGCATGTATCGGCATGTTCAGCTGGAGCCAGAAAGAACGGGTCATCGAGATCGTCGAACAACCGGTGGTCGCCGTCGAAACCGAAATGACCGAAGTGACCGTACAGGAAGACAAACGTCCGCCGGCGCCGATGAAAACACAGGCCGTCGTGCTCTCCGACCTGCTCAACGTGGTGCGGAACGACACCAAGATAGAACAGACGGTCAATATCCTCGACCTGGACGTTACCCAAGACCTGGCTGTGGACGTCAGCCGATACGGGGGAACTTACACCGGCGGTGAAGAAGAAGTCGAAGAGGACGTTCCGGTGGTGATCGCCGAAGATATGCCGACTTTCCAGGGAGGAGACGTGAATGCTTTCGCCAGATGGTGTGCCAAACATATCATTTATCCTCCGATGGCGCAGGACAACGGATCGCAGGGGAAAGTCACGGTACAGTTCGTCGTGGAACGCGACGGGTCGATCAACCAAGTGAAAGTCTTGCGCGGGGTGGACAAATACCTCGACGAAGAAGCGGTGCGCGTAGTGAAAAGCGGCCCGAAATGGAAACCGGGGGCAAACCGCGGTAAGCCGGTGCGCGTGTATGTCCAGGTGCCGATCAACTTCGTACTCGAATAAACCTTGTCGATACCTCTCTCAAACCATAGGGCGTTGCGGTTCGAACCGCAACGCCCTATGGTTTTTGATACACTATGATTTAGTTGGACTGTATCGTACCGGTATACATCACCGTGTTCCCCATGTTCGGCACCAACGTCAGCGTAGCCATGCCGTTATCGATATCGTAATTCAGGTGAAACACGTACTTGACATCGCCCCATTCGGTCTGGAATACCAACGTCCACTGCGAGCCGCTGTTCATGTCCTCCCAGAAATTGAAACGCGCCGTGTTAATCATGATCCGCTTGGGAATCATGGTCACATTCTGCGCTACCGAAACATACGGCAGGTTCACCTCCAGATAGCCCGGATAGACCGAAACGTAATTGTTCCACTGGTTCAGCGCCTTCTCCGGCCCGTCGAACTCCGGCGTCATCTGCGAAGCCGAAAAGGTGAAGTTATGCGTTTTGAGAGAGTTGGTCAACTGCTGCACCATCGCCTTCTGGCGTTCGGTACGTCTGGCATCGCGCACCTCTTTTTTCGTGTAATCCTGCGCCATCGCCGCAGCGACCAGCGATACCATCAAAATAGATAAGAATAACTTCTTCATGGTTTCGGAATTTAAATACAGTTAGTAAATTATCGGTTTGTTGCATGTATTTTGGGGACAATTTCCGTGCCAAATAAAATTGCATCAAATTTGCAGAATTCTCCCTATCTTACCGACCGACCCGGAAGCCGCCGGCATCAACATTTTGGCCGGTCAGCCCACAGGAATTACCTACGAAAAACGCATAACGATGCAGATAAACAGAAAGATAGCAACCTTGGGGCTCAGTGCGGGGATCGCATTTTTGCTCGGCGGAACCCCTCCCGCATCCGCACAGGGCTTAAGCTCTCCCCCCCCGCCGACCGACAGTACGCGGGTATTGACCTTGCAGGAGGCCATCGAACTCAGCTACCGGCAGAACCCCGCATTGGAAGCCCAGCGCATTGCGCGCGAAGCGTCCGTCGACCGCCGTAAATCGGCCTGGGGCCTCCGGCTGCCGCAACTGGGAGTTTCGGCAGCCTATACCTATATGTCGGACGACATCAAGGCATTCGACCTGAACGCCGAAAAGGATGCCGCACTGCAATATATCGGGCAACTGTCGCTCCCCTTCTCCATTCCGCCGGGGATTATCCAGGCTGCCAAAGGGCTCGACCTGAGCCTGACCCTCCAGAAGCAACAATTCGCCGTGGTAGGGGCTTCGGTAGTCCTGCCTTTGTATATGGGCGGCAAGATCAATGCGGCGGTCAACGCAGCCAAGATCGATATTGAAAAGAACGACCAGAATGCACTCAAAGCGCAAACCGACCTCTTCGCTGAGGTCGTCGAACGCTATTACGGGCTTTCGCTGGCCCACCATGTCCTCCGAGTGCGGGAAGAGGTGACGGCCGGGATGCGCAAGCACCTCGACGACGCGGAAAAGCTGGAGGCGAACGGCATGATCGCCTCGACCGAAAAACTCTATGCGGAGATGTTCCTCGCCAAGGCGGAAGGGGAACAGACCGCAGCGGCCCTGCAGATCGGGACCGTCAATCGGGCATTGGGCGCCTCGCTCAACCAGACGGCCGACTCCCTTCCGATCACAGCCCTGTTCATCATCGACGAACTCAGGCCGCTCTCCTACTCCCGGCAAAAGGTAAAAGAGAACAGCCCGACC
>CAZAPI010000130.1:0-4948 GCA_964486945.1 uncultured Rikenella sp.
GGAATGATTTCGATATGGTTCCGTTTGGCCGCTGCCGCCAGCTGCTGCAACTGCTTAGTGCTGTAATAGCCGTCGGCCGGGTAGAGCCGGCTCGTCAGCCCCGCCATTTCGAGCGAAGGGCTCTCCATGCGCCAGTTGTCCGTACTGATCAGGATGAGGTAGACCTCCTTCGACCTGCCGCCCAGCCGCTTCACCGCCGCCTCCAGGTCGTTCACCGGCCGCAGGCTCGACGCCGCGTCCGCCGTGGCATCATGGTCGCGCGCCGCCGTCCGCGCCCCCCAATCCGTCAGAATCCCTCCCTGTATGTACTTGTTCCCGGCGGCATCTTTTGCCACCATCCCCTCCAGTATCTCTACGGCATGCCGCAAGGCATTCTTGCTGGTGAAGGCCACGGTGATGCGCTTCGTCTTGACACTGATCTGCCACGCGTCATTCCCCGCCGCCCCCTCGATGGAATTCACCTTCACGAAAACGATCCGGTTGCGGGCCTTGTTGTAGGCGGTCGAAGCCGCCGCCCCCTGCGAACGGAGCCATTTGGCGAAGTCGGTTGAGGTGTTGCGGTGTTCGAAATCGGAGGTGACGAAAATGGTTTTGTCCAGCAGGAACTTCTGTCGGGTCTGTACCGACTGGCGGGGCTTATGCTGCCCGGCGGGACTTTTGTGTTGTCCCGCCGCCGCGAGCGGGGACAGCAGGGCCGCCAGGACGAAAGCCGCACACAGCCACCGGCGCACCGGCCGTCGGGGGAACATCTTTTTCGCGAAAATCATCTTCAAAGATAACAAAAAATTCTACCTTTATAGTCTTATCCACATTCCGCACACCGATGAAGAAGGTCGTTATCATTCCAACCTACAACGAGATAGAAAATATCGAAGCGATGATCGAGAAGGTCTTTTCGCTGCCCGGAGAGTTCGACATGCTGGTGATCGACGACGGCTCGCCCGACGGCACAGCGGATGTGGTGCGCAAAGCTATGGCCCTGAAGTACGCCGGAAAACTCCATATGATCGAGCGGCCCGGCAAACAGGGACTGGGGACGGCCTACCTCACGGGCTTCAAGTGGGCTTTGCAGCAGGGTTACGACTATATTTTCGAGATGGACTGCGACTTCTCGCACGACCCGGACGACCTGGTGCGGCTCTTCAAGGCTTGCCACGAGGGCGGGGCTGACGTGGCCATCGGTTCGCGGTATGTGACTGGGGTCAACGTGATCAACTGGCCCATCGGCAGAGTCATTATGTCGTACTATGCTTCGGCCTATGTGCGGCGCGTGCTGGGGATACCGGTGCGGGACTGCACGGCAGGTTTCGTCTGTTTCCGGTCGGACGTGCTGCGGACGATCGACCTCGATCATATCCGGATGAAAGGCTACGGATTCCAGATCGAGATGAAATATTCGGCCTGGAAGCTGGGCTTCCGCATTACCGAGGTGCCGATCATCTTCACTGACCGCACGCGGGGCAGTTCGAAGATGAGCAGCGGCATCTTTGGCGAGGCATTCTGGGGGGTGTTGAGCATGCGGTTCCGCAAGATACGGCCGGCAGCGCATCATTGACGCCGAACCGTCGGCTCCAGTCACTCCGGCGGTGAGCAAAGCGAGCCGTGCTGGCCGTGGCCACTCTCGGCGAAGGCTGTACGGCATCTCCGCGTAGGCTGCGGCCTGTTCTCGGGCGCAGAAATGAATATTAACAGACAATCTATGATACTGATAGACAACGCCTCGATATGCAACGAAGGCCGTATTTTCCGGGGGTGGATCACCATCGACGGCGAGCGGATCTCCGCCATCGGGGAAGGCGAAAGCCCTGTCCCGGTAAAAGCGAATGCCGCCGAAACCGTGGATGCCGGCGGAGCCTTGGTGATGCCTGGCGCGATCGACGACCAGGTGCATTTCCGGGAGCCGGGCCTGACCGACAAGGCCGAGATACTCACCGAATCCCGCGCTGCCGCAGCGGGAGGGGTTACCTCTTATATGGAGATGCCCAACACCCGGCCGCCCGCGACGACCATCGGACTGCTGGAGGAGAAGTATGCGCGGGCAGCGGAGGTGTCCTCCGTGAACTACTCGTTTTACTTGGGGGCCACCAACGACAATATCGCCGAGATCGAGCGCGTCGATCCCGAACGGATATGCGGAGTGAAGCTCTTTATGGGCTCCTCGACCGGCAATATGCTGGTGGACAACGAACAGACGCTGGCTGACATTTTCCGCCTCTCGCCGACGCTGGTGGCGACGCACTGCGAAGACGAGGCCACGATCCGGGCCAACCTCGCCTCGGCGCGGCGAGCGTTCGGGGACAACATCCCGGTCGCCATGCATCCCGTGATCCGGAGTGCCGAGGCATGCTACCGTTCCACGGCGCATGCCGTGGAACTGGCGCACAAGTACGGCGGGCGTCTTCACGTGCTGCACTTGAGCACGGCGCGCGAACTCGCTTTGTTCGAGCAGAAGCGGCCGCTGGAAGAGAAGCGCGTCACCAACGAGGTGTGCGTGCACCACCTGTGGTTCAGCGAAGGAGATTACGCAGCCAAAGGGAACTTCATCAAGTGGAACCCGTCGGTCAAGTCCGCCGCCGACCGCGACAGCCTGCGGGCGGCGGTCCGGAGCGGCCTGGTCGATGTGGTGGCCACGGACCATGCGCCGCACTTGTTGGCCGAAAAGCAGCGTCCGTACCTGGAGGCTCCGTCCGGCGGGCCGCTGGTGCAGCATTCGCTGCCCGCGATGCTGACGCTGGCCTCGCAGGGGATATTTACGGTGTCGCAGGTGGTGGAACGGATGTGCCATGCCCCGGCCCGGCTGTTCCGGATCAAGGATCGGGGATTCCTCCGGCCGGGTTATTTTGCAGACATAGCGATCGTGGAAATGGACGCACCATGGACGGTGGAACGGGGTCCGGAGCTCCTGTACAAATGCGGCTGGTCGCCGTTGGAAGGACTGATGCTGACGGCCAAAGTGCGGCAGACATTCGTGAACGGCCAAAAAGTCTATTCCGCCGCAACGGGTGTGGACGAATCGGTCCGGGGACAAAGGCTGGCATTCGGCCCGTTTTAAATGTCCGGCCGGACAAATAAGGCTTGGGAGTAAAGAAAAAATGATTATCTTTGCACCCATAAACGCCACAATAGCTCAGTCGGTAGAGCATTTCATTCGTAACGAAAAGGTCGCCAGTTCGAGCCTGGCTTGTGGCTCCCTAAAAACAGAAACGCCTTTGTAACCCAGTTACAAAGGCGTTTTTTATTTCCCTTTCGCCGGAATATCCTCCCCCGTTCCGCCTGCCTTCGGAGCGATAAAGGCCCGTTGCGCCAATAGCTGCATAAACTCGTTCCGGTACGAGTCCGAGACCGGGATGCGCACCTTGCCGAACACGATCCGCCCGCGCTCTATCGCCCTGACCGCCTGCATCTGGACAATGTAGGAGCGGTGCACCCGTACGAACTCCCCCTTCGGTAATTGTTCACCGATCGATTTCAGGCTCATCTGCGTCATCACGTTCGCACCGTCCGCCAGGCAGATCCGGACATAATCCTTGACCCCTTCGATATACAAAATATCCTCCAGCTTCACCCGCACCTGCCGGTAATCCGCCCGCACCCAGATACTGTCCCGCCGCTCCGCACCGCTTCCTGTTTCGGCCGGCTTCCCCGCCGACGTTTTCCGGAACCAGTCGTGCGCCTTCATTGCCGCCCGCAGGAACTCCGTGTAACTCACCGGCTTGAGCAGGTAATCCAGCGCATCGACACGGAACCCTTCCAAAGCGTATTCGCCGAACGCCGTGGTGAAGATCACCTTGGTCCGGCCGCCTCCCCGTTCCGCCAGCAGCCGCGAGAACTCGATCCCGTTCAGCTGCGGCATCTGTATGTCCAGGAAAAGGAGGTCGATCTCCTCCCTGGTTCCCTTGCCCGCCTGTTCCATACACTGCAAAGCCTCCACGGCGCTTCCTGCCCGTCCCGCCAGTTGCAGGAACGGCGTGCGTCCGACATAGTTTTCCAGCAGGTCCAGCGCCAGCGGTTCGTCATCCACGATCAGGCAGTTGAGCATCATAGTCAGGTTGTGCAGTTTACGGTCATTTCGGCCACGAACGTATCCCCTTTCCGTTCCGTCCGCAGGGCGTGCCGCTCCGGATAGATCAGGCCGAGCCGTCGCCTCAGGTTCTCCAGCCCGATTCCCGAACCGCTGCGGTCGTTGTCCCATTTCGGGAAATAACTGTTCGCGATCCGGCATACGACATCCCCTTTATCCTCCGTGACTTTCAGCGATATGTCCACGAACGACGGCGCGTCTGCCGACACCCCGTGTTTGAAGGCGTTTTCGATCAGCGTGATGAAGAGCAGCGGCGCCACATAAAGCCCCCGTGCCGCATCGGTCTCCTCTCCCGGAATGTCCACCCGGAGCTTCACCGTCCCCGGCAGCCGCAGGCTCATCAGTTCCACATAGCTGCGCACGAACGCCAGCTCTTTTTCCAGCGGCACCAGATCCTGGTTTTTCTCGTACAGCACATGCCGCAGCAGGCCGCTCAACTGCAATACCGCCTCCTGCGCCCGTTCCGGTCCGATGGCGATCAGCGCGTAGATATTGTTCAGCGTGTTGAACAGGAAATGGGGGTTGAGCTGGCTTTTGAGGTTTTGCAATTCGGCCTGTGTCCGGGCCTGTTCGGCCTGCCGCCGTTCGGCTTCGGTGTCGTACCAGTTGCCGGTCACCCGGATCGCCACGCTTAGCGCGGCCGTCAGCCCCAGCAGCAATACGTCCCGCAGCATGAAAACAGCCAACGGCCAACGCGGCTCGTGGTCGTCCGGCGGCGGCACCTGTCCTTCGATGGCTGTCCGGTAAAAATCGAACCACAGGTGCATCAGCAGCACGACAGCGGTTATGAGAACGGCGTTCACCGTCACAAAACCGACGACGCGCCGCCGGAACAGCAGCCGTCCGATCAGTCCGAAATAGTTGACG
>CAZAPI010000131.1:0-4752 GCA_964486945.1 uncultured Rikenella sp.
AGCCAAACTGTTAAAGAGAATTTAGGATCGAAAAAATCCTTGAAATAAAGCCCTGAGAACCAGGGCTTTATTTGTTTTTCGTAATCTCAACCGCCGAAAATCAAATCCGAAAAATCGCATCGAATATCCCCCCGGACTACCGAAACTCAGAACAACTCCAGCTGTTGCCAACCCACCGCAGGAGTCTCCGGATCACGGCCGTGGAACAACTCCATCATCCCGAACTGCTTGTCGGTGATGCACATGATCCCCACATGCCCCGCAGCAGGCAGTGCCAGTTTCACCCGCCGCATATGAACCTGAGCATTCGCCATCGACGGGCAGTGCCGCATATAGATCGAAAACTGGAACATACAAAAGCCGTCTTTGAGCAACGACTTCCGGAAATCGCTGTAAACCTTGCGTTGCTTCTTGGTGTCGGTCGGCAGGTCGAAAAAGACAAGTACCCACATAATCCGGTATTCGCTTAAACGGGTTGACATAACGGTTGGGTTATATTTATTTTGTGGCGGCGGATCGGTGCCTCGATCCGGGCGGCAGCTATTCTGCGTGCGGAGGAAAAGTCGCCGCGGCACCACCGGTCATCTCAACGCGGGGCCAATTCTATGTAGTGCGGCAGAACCGCCGGCCCGCAGCCATCCCGGACGTAGACCTGCAACTTAGGTCAAGGCCGAACCTGACAGAGCGAGTAGCGCGACTCGTGAGAGTCGCCGGGCGCCCCCGGGGCACCCGAACCCGACAGAACAAATATCCGGGGCTCCGTGCTAATGGTCGTCCCGGAGCCTCGCCGGGCGGAGGAACGCAATAGGGCGATTACAGCCCTGTCGGTGGGACCGCGGCACATTCCGCAGACTCCTCCGGGCCGAACCCGACAGAGTATGTCACCGAATTTCCGTGCCAACGGCGGCGTGGACGCGTTGTGCCTCTTGTTAGGGTTTTTATGGGGCGCGGCCGGATATCCAAAGAACAGGGGTACAGGCGGACCGGACTCTCGGAGCGCTCAGGCTGGAACCGGAGTAGGGGTTGTCGGTAAAACAGCCAGGCAGTCCTACAACTCCGCCAGCGCCGGATAATCGATCTTGCGGGCCGTGCCGCCGTAGCACTTCGCCAGCGATGCTGTCGTCTGTCCCACGGCCACCATCAGCGGATTGCGCTTCCCGCCGATCACCACATCCAGTGTCGGAATGGATAAGAGCCTGGTTTTGATGGATTTGCTTAATTCAAAAAAATCTTCGCCGTCGGCCAGAATCCCGCACACCAGCCGGTCTACGAACGGCCGGTACGGCTCCATTACGTCGTCCGCCAAAGCATACGCGTTGTAGCGGTTGTGGTGGTGGATCCCCAGCGTCGGCAGCAGTCCCGAACCGACCAAAGCCCGCGCCACCGTGGCCCGGAGAATCGCATAGCCGTAATTGAGCAGGTTGTTCGGCGGCATCCCCTCCCGATCGCGCCGGAAATCCGGGATCTGCGGAAACAGTTTTCCCCAGAAATAGGCGGCCGCCCTCGCTTCATGGTTTTCGGCGTCGTCCGACTTGACCTCCGATGCCCAGAACAGCATATTCCGGTGCGGCACTTTTCGTTCCCGCAGCAAGGCGGCCTGATTGGCGATCTTGGCGCGGACAGTTTGTTGCCAGAGCTGTTTGCGCAGCGGTGCGGAGCAGTCGATCTGCGCCCGGAACCGCTCCTGCTGGACGGTGTGTCCCTCCAACGGCAGCAGCAGGCCCGCCGGCATCCGCGAGGAGTCGCACGTAATCACCACTGCATTGTTGTCCAATAATTTTTCGAGCAGGCCGTGGGTTACTGTAATTTGCCGGTTGTCCAGCACCACGATACCGATGTCTTCGACCGGGATGGTGTTCAGTCCCGAGGCGTCGTCCATTCCCTGTGCCCCGGGCAGGTGGATCACCAGCTGCTCGTTGCGCAGGCTCAGGTAGGCGGGGTTGCCGAAGTAGAGGGTCTTTTTGATCATGGTTCCGTGACTTCTGTGATGCGCCCCAGCAGGTCGATCCGCACTTTGACCGGAGTCAGATTGATTAGTGTCTTGTAGCTTTTGATACGTCGTGAACGGCCTGCGGTTTGCGAAAGTTTGTCTTTGACAGGCTGGGTTTCGTATTGTTGCAGGAACCATAGATCCAGACTGTTACCGTCGATAGACATGCCCCGCATGCGGTAGAGGTGCGGCCCCAGGAGCTTGTAATCCCCCTGTTCGATCGCCGCGTGCACCACGTCGGGATCCAGTCCGAGAATGACCATCTCGTTCTGTTGCAGGCTGAATGCGTACTGCCACTCCGGCGCGGGCAGCTTTTCGAGGAAGTCGGGGGTGAATCGCTCCATGTCGGACTGGACAATATCCCACGCCTCGGACGGATTCCGGATGATCACCGGCAGTCCCATCCGTTTGCGCTCCACGGCGTGCCAGAACGTGCAGATTTGGTATTGCGGTTTTCCGTCCGGATCGGTGTAGAAAGCGATGTGATGATTGTTGCCGGGTTTGACGAATCCGGTTGCCGCTCCGGTCTTCGGGTCGTGGCGCACGGCCTCGACGGCGGAGGGTTTGAGTCCGGTGTGGCACCGCACTCTGCGCACAATCTGTCCGTGCCACCGGAACGGCTCGCCGTCCTTGGCCCCGCCGTCGAGCCACTCGCGCACGGCATCGCGCAACTTCGGATCGACGATCTTGTCGGTTTTGTCGAACTTGGGGTCGAGCGGGTAGCGGATCACATATTCGTCGGTATAGCACGCCGCCGCGGTCAGCGGGGAGCCGTCGGGGAGCAGCAGCGGATCGCTCTTGAGTGAGCGCAGGGCGGCCTTCGGGTCGTTGTCGCACTGGGCGATCCGCCCTTCGACCGACTGCCGGACGCGTTTCGAAACGATCCGGTCGGGGTGCTCGAAGAGGTATTTGATGGGGAATTGGCGCAGAGTTCCGTCTTTCTCGTATTCGGGGGTGCGGATATTGCCGTAGACGCTTTCTTCGCTGAGCGGCCCGCGCGGCACCAGCACGCGCTGGACCACGTGCCGTTCGCCCCTTGGTCCAGCCTTGCGAACGCCCGGTGTCGTCACCCGCTTGCCCGGTTTGGTCGAGATCAGTATTCCCGCCGTCCGTTCCGTCACCTCGGCCGTCGTGAAAGGCTGTTGCGAGGCAAAGTATTTGTCGGCCAATCGCTGCTGACGATCCGCAGGAAGAACAACGCCGGCTTTTTTGATCCACTCTTGCATCTCCGTCCGGGTCTTCTCCTGGCTCAGTGTGTTGAGCCGTTGAATATAGCCCTGTCGTGTACAGGCGATCGTCAGGGCGTCGATCGCGTGGTGGCGATGGTCGTCGCGCTTGCTCCACCCGACGATGCGCTCGGCGCGGTGGGTCTGTCCGTCACGCTTGTATTCGACCCACTCGACGGCCCCCTCGATCTCGCGGTAGCGAGGCAGCTGGAGCTGCATCAACGTATCTTCCCAACCCCATACGCGCCGCAGGTAGGCCGTGACGCTGCCGCTGGTGGTCCACACGTCGGTGCACACTTCGCTCAGCAACTCGACCGCTTTGCGGGCGATGTACTGGCTTTGGCGCAGCTGCCGGTCGATGAAGTCGTCGGGAATCTCGGCGGCCGGCATCAGCAGCTTGTTTCGCTTGGTGCGGCTGTTTTTGCAGAGCAGGTCGACGCGTTCGCAGTAGGCGGCAAATGCGTCGGGGCCTTTGGCTTCCATGTAGTCTCGGGCCGTCTGGCTCCCTTTTTCGCGGTTGCAGCACTGGTGCGAGAGGGTCTTGTTGCTCATCGAGTCGTCGAAGAGCAGCGACCGGGGGATAATGTGCTCGACATCGACCTGGTCGCCGCTCAGCGCTTCGGCCAGCGTGATCGGACGGCCGCAGTAGATGCACACGCTGCCGATGGCGGCCAGCTCCTGGTGGAGCTTGTATTTCTGGATTGTGCGACGGGAGGCGCGCAGCCCGGGGTACTCTTTTTCGAGGCGTTCGGTGATGCGTTTGTTTTCGCGTTCGTTGTCGCTGATGGCTTTGGCGGATTTGTTGCGATCCTCCTGGTCCTGCTTGAGCTCGCGCGCCAGCTCGATGCGGATTTCGTCCGGCTTGCCGTAGGTCTCCAGCATCGCATTGGTCAGGTTGATCAGCTGGTTGAGAATCTTTTCGACTACCGGTTGCCGCAGGGCGTTCTTGGGCAGCAGGTCGAGCCGATCTTTGAGTGGCCGTTGCCGGCGTTCCTCCGTGGTCAGCGACCCGGAGTGGTTGTATCCCGCCAGGGCCATCGCCTGATTGTACTTATACCCCCGTTGCAGATAAGGCAGGATTTTGCGGATCGCTTTGGCGGATTTGTTGCTGAATCCCTGGTGGGTGAAGTCGATGGCTGCCAGCCGACCGGCCACCTCTGGCGTGATGCCGGGAAATTTGGCGGTCAGCGCCGCCGCGCATTCGTCGATGTCGGCGATGGAGTAGATCGTGTGCCAAAGGCGGTAGAGCGGGGTTTGTTCCACGTCGGGCGAGATGCTCAGGGCGGGTTCCTCGCACAGCACTTCGCCGCTCTTCTGGTCGTATGAAAGGGCTGTGCCCTTGCCCGATTCGATCTCGTCCAGCGGGAAGTCCAGCAGCCCCTCCGGTATCGGCTCTTCGCCGAAAGCCGTCGCGATTTTGAAATAGGTGTCGTTTCCCTTGATGCCGCTCTTTTCGACCTTTTGGTCGGCACGCCAGCCGTCGCTTTTTCGCAGGCCGAGCAGGGTCTGGAGCTGTGTCCAGGTGATCTTTTGGGC
>CAZAPI010000132.1:0-4731 GCA_964486945.1 uncultured Rikenella sp.
CCTTTTGCCAGCCGAGCGGCGCGAGGCTGTGCGGCGACCGCCTCGCCCGGCGGGAGCCGCAACTACGCCCAAGGCTCCGTTGCTTAATCCCGCAGGCGGTCCCCGAAACCGACTAATGTGAAGCTAAAGTCCCCGTGCCAGCGGTCAGGCCACAGCTACTCCTGGCGAAGATATTAAATAAAACAGCCGGCGGACCAATACCTAAAATATTCATTATAAATAAATTTCAGCCCAAAACAGGAGCAAATCCCGGTAAAAACAAAATTCTTGCAAAAAAAAGTTTCCGGGCCTTCACCGCAGAGGAGGGGACGGAAACTGAAACTTACAAGCCATAAAAAACGGGTATCCTCAGCTCAGGATACCCGTTTCATGGACAGGCTATTAATTTAGTTCTTCTTTTCGGCTGTCTTTTCGACTACGTCCACGCTCCGCTTAATAAACTTGGTCAGCGCTTCGCCCTTCAGCATGCCGTTCGCTAGCAGGGCCAGGTCGACCAGCTGTCCGACGATGACATTCTGCAAACCGGCTTTCAGCAGCAACTCTTTCCGTTTGCCTTCGATCTCGCCGATCTTTTTCTCGATCGCTTCCCGCTTATCCTTCTCCTCCTGAGTGATCTCTTCCTCTTTCTTATCTTTAAGCAGCTCGTTCAGGGCCGATTTTTCGTCCTCGGCGGCCTTGAGGTTCTTGTCCAGCGGGGCAAGCTCTTCGCCCGTGGCGTTCTGGGTCTGGCCCAGCACTTCGATCACCAGCGGGTGGTTGCCGTTCACCACAACATTGTAGCTGTCCGGCATTTCGCCGTAAAAGCTGTACATGCCTCCGCCCACTTTCGACATATCTTTCATACGCCGCATGAACTCGCCCTGCGTGATGACGATCGGCGCGGCGGCCGGGTCCATCGCTTCGAACTGCACCTGGAAGCGGCTCTTTTCGTCTTTCGGCAGCTGCGACTCAAACACCGGTGCCAGCATCTGTTGCTGGGCGGTGGTAAGCGCCATCGCCATCTGTTCCTCCTTCTCGATCAGCTTTTCGACCGTGTCGGCATCAACGCGGATGAACCGCCAGTCGCTGTGCTTGTTCTCGAGGAATGCGATAAAGTGAGCCTCCAGCGGGCTGTCCATCACCAATACGTCATACCCTTTGGCCCGGGCCGTTTCGATAAAACTGTGCTGCGTCACCGGGTCGTTGCTGTAAATATGGACGATCTTGCCGTTCTTGTCGGTCTGGCTGCCCTTGATGACCTCCGTGTACTCGTCGAGAGTGAAATATTTCCCTTCCGTATTCTTAAGCAGCGTGAACTCTCCGGCACGCTCTCCGAATTTCTCCTCGCTGATGATGCCGTACTGGATGAACAGTTTCAGGTCGTCCCATTTGGCTTCGTAGTCCTCGCGCCCGTTCTTGAACAGGTCGGCCAGGCGATCGGCCACCTTTTTTGTGATATAGCCCGAGATTTTCTTGACGTTGCTGTCGCTCTGGAGATAGCTTCGCGAGACGTTCAGCGGAATGTCCGGCGAGTCGATCACCCCGTGCAACAGGGTCAGGAAGTCCGGCACGATCCCCTCCACCGAGTCGGTCACGTAGACCTGATTCGAGTAGAGCTGTATCTTGTTCTTCTGGATCTCGAAGTTGTTTTTCAGTTTCGGGAAATAGAGGATACCGGTCAGGTTGAACGGATAGTCCACGTTCAGGTGGATGTGGAACAGGGGGTCGTCGGCCATCGGGTAGAGTTTCCGGTAGAATTCCAGATACTGTTCCTCGGTAATATCCGTCGGTTTCTGCATCCACAGCGGATGGGTATCGTTGATGATATTGTCCTTGTCGGTATCGACGTACTTGCCGTCTTTCCACTCCTGCACCTTGCCGAACGCGATGGGCACCGGCAGGAACGAGCAATATTTTTTCAACAGCGCCTCGATCCGCGCCTTTTCGGCAAATTCCGCGCTGTCATCGGACAGGTAAAGCACAATGTCGGTTCCCCGCCCGGCTTTTTCGGTCGATTCCAGCGTGAAATCCGGCGTCCCGTCACAGGCCCATTTCACTGCCTGCGAACCCTCTTTGTAGGATTTCGTGATAACCTCCACTTTCGAAGCCACCATAAACGCCGAATAGAAACCGAGACCGAAATGGCCGATGATGCCGCTCTGGTTCTCGTACTTCTTCATGAACTCCTCGGCCCCGGAAAAAGCGATTTGGTTGATGTATTTGTTGACCTCCTCTTCGGTCATGCCGATCCCGTGGTCCGACACGGTCAGTTTCTTGCCTTTCTCGTCCAGCTCCACATGGATGGTCGGGTCGCCCAGCTCGCCCTTGAACTCGCCCATCGAACTTAACGCTTTCAGTTTGGTGGTAGCGTCCACTGCGTTCGAGATCAGCTCGCGCAGGAAAATCTCGTGGTCGGAATAGAGGAATTTTTTGATAATCGGGAAGATGTTCTCGGTAGTTACGCCGATTGTACCTTTTTGCATATTGTGATGTTTTTGTTTGATTTCGTTCGGGTTTTTACAGTGTTCCAACTTCTGCAACTCCTGTGCCAAGGGGCCGAATGACAGGTTTGCGTGACATTTTGGCAGCCAAACGGTGCCAAAAGAAAACGCACCTCCTTGCGGAAGGTGCGTTAAAATGTCTTGAAGCACATACTTAGCTGCGGACTACGCTTTCTCCGGCCTCTATTCTCGCGATCAGCGGACGGATGGAATCCCACACCCGGTCTGGCAATTCGGCGCCTATCACTTCGATGCTTTTGCTCGAAACGACGGCCCCCATTTCGCCGCACTGCCTGAGCGAAAGCCCCTTGGCGTAGCCGTGCAGGAATCCGGCCGCATAGAGATCCCCTGCGCCGGTCTTGTCCACCGGACGGGCGTCGATGGTGCCGATGCGGTAGCACTCCCCTCCGTGCGCGATCAACGATCCTTTCGGGCCGACTTTCACCACGACAATGTCGCATCGCCGGGCCAGCATTTCGAGCGCCTGTTCCGGAATATCGGTTCCGGTCAGCGCAGCGGCCTCGTCCTCGTTGGCAAAGAGAATATCGACATACCTGTCGATCAGCCGGTCGGCATAATCCTTGAACTCCCGGATAACGGTAAAACTTGCCGCATCCAGCGCGACCGCCACCCCGGCCTCCTTAGCCGTCCGCATGGCCGGTTCTATTACGTCGGGGCAGTTGAGCAGGTAGCCTTCGACGAAAAGCACCTTATGTTTCCGCAGGTTATCCGGGGTCAGCTGCTGCGTCCCGACTTCGAGCGCCGCGCCGAGGTAGGTGAGCATGGTGCGTTCCCCGTCGGGCAAGACCAGGGAAATACATTTCCCGGAGGGCGTCGTTTCCGAAACGCCCAGCAGCGGTTCGATCCGCTTGCGTTGCTGGCATCGCCGGAATGCGTCGCCGGTGGTGTCCGCACCGATCTGACCCACGTAAGCCGCCGCTGTGCCGAGCGTGGCCACCCCGCTTACCATATTGGCCGCCGAGCCCCCGGCCGCCATACTTTGCGGCAGGTGTCCTATCCGGTCCATCATCCGGCAGTGCTGTTGGCCGTCGATCAGGTACATCCCGCCGCGCTCGACACCCAACTCTTGCAGGATGCTTTCGTCCGGAAGTTGCACCAATATATCCGTCAGGGCGTTGCCCAATCCTATGATCGCCATGTTTCGCAGCTTGCTTTTTTGGGGAAAATCCGGGGCAAAGGTAAACTTTTTACGGTTTTTTGAAATACATATAGTCTTTCAAGGAGGCCCATGCCCCGCACCACTTCCAACCCAGTTGCCGGAACAGCCGGGTTGGGTAAGAAACAGGGGGGTAGCGTTCCGGGAGCCTGCGGATCATAGTGCCCGCCGGCAGGATTTTTCCGTTGCGCAGGATGGCCGGATTTCGATATGGATTGATTATCGGTGGCGCGGTCGCAGGAGTGCGCAGAGAACTGCAATGTCCGGAAGGTGGCTTTCGGCCGGCAATGAAATCCGTAAGTATTGTTCAGGGGATCCCGGGCTTGTCGGAATTTGACGGGGATCACGCTCTGCACCGAAATTTCCGGGTTTTGATCTCCCGGAATACCTGCCGGACGTCTGCGGCGGGTTCCTGGTGGGCGACGATCTGTCCTCGGTGCAACAGCCGTCCAAGGAGTAATACTCGAAAGCGTCCGGATCACGTTGTCCGGCGCGGTAATTCCAGCTACGGTTTGTTCGAAAGTCTGCCGGGAATCGACGAGCGCACTGTCCTGCGGTGGGTTCGCGGCGAGGCTGAGGGCTGACAGAAAGATCGGGAGCATATTTTGAAAGCTGTTTATCCGACATTTACGCCCGCAAAATAGTTTTTTTCGCTGCGCAGCCGGTTTTGTTTTTTGAAAATCGCAAAAATGGTGTACTTTTGTGTCCGGTTAATGAGCGGGGTGTAGCTCAGCCCGGTTAGAGTACTCGTCTGGGGGGCGAGTGGTCGCAAGTTCGAATCTTGTCACCCCGACCAAACGGAAAGCCTTGAAGATCAAGCGTCGCAGCAATGATTTTCAAGGCTTTTTTTCGTTTTGTTTTTTATCGCTTTTCAGGCCCCAGCCACGTCAGTTTGTGCCATAGTGCCTCCAACGGTCCTGCTTGTGCCGCGACAACCCCTACCGATAGAATAACATTTGCAATACCAACAGCCCGAAACCGAACAGCAGGCTCGCCATCACGATAAAGCCGCGCAGGGCCTCGCTCCGCTCGTCGCAAGACCTGGATTGTTGCCTATATATATGGTCATGCGAT
>CAZAPI010000133.1:0-4711 GCA_964486945.1 uncultured Rikenella sp.
CAGTTCGGCAGCGACGGCACCTCCGCCGGAGGCAGCTTCGGAAACGGACCGTTCCGCGGCTTCTACGCCAACTTCGGCAAAGCGGCCACCGACAGCCGCAAAAAGAAAAAAGAGGGCGAAGTGACCGTCACCCGCACCACCCGGCACAGCGAATACCAGGTCGGAAAAGGAGTCGGCGAGTACGTAGAGTACGAAGAGGTGGAAACCGCTCGGACCACCCATTCCGGTGCCCCGGAATAGCCGGAGGAAAAAAGGTGTTCCATTTCTCGTAAAGAATGATCCACAACCGTGCTTCGGACCCCCGAAACACGGTTTTTTCGTAAAAATCACTACCTTTGCCGCTTCTGAAAAACACCAACCGACAGAATGACCCCATTTACCCTCAAAGGCTTGCGCACCGCGGTACTCTGCACCGCCACCGTCGCAGCTTGGAATACCGCTCCGGCACAGCAGACAGCGAAAAGCGACGGTAACGTCGTCGCCATCTTCGGACAACAGAAAGTGGAAACCACCGACGAAGGGCACGTTTTCCACCGTTTCCGCGAAGGCCTGCTCCTGCCCGGCGGCGTAGGTGTCGGCACGCTTTACAACGGACAAGACATAGTCGCTTGGCTTTATGCCACCGGCCGTTTCAAGACTCCGAAAGCAGGCGACAGCCTCGGCTATGCTTACCCCGCCCAGCGGGAAGCCCCGATGGTCTACCAGTCCAACCAGGAGCGGCAGGCCGACTCCCGGCGCGGACGCAGACCGGACTGGCCCATGCTCCCCAACTGGCTATGGAGCCCCATTACGGCCGATTCCACAGGCATATTCCGCAGCCCGCAGATGCGCTCGGCCTACCTCTACACCTCGTACGAATCTCCCACGTCGGAGATCGCCCTGCTGGAGACTACGGGCGGTACGCGTACCTATATCAACGGCGAACCGCACGAAGGCGACCATTACGACTTCGGCTACACCCTGATCCCCGTGCGGCTGGAACAGGGACTCAACGAACTGATCTACACCCCGGGACGCTTCGGGCGCGTGGAGTCGAAACTCGTAAAACCGAACAAACCGGTCATGTTCACCCGGCGCGACCCGACCCTGCCCGACCTGATCGCAGGCGAGAACGACCCGAAATGGGCAGCGATCCGCGTGATAAACGCAACCGAAAAGCCGCTCAAGGCCATGACCATCCGCACGACCCTGACAGCCCCGGACGGACAGAAAGTAGGGAAATCCATCGAATACCCGACCGACGACATAATGCCGCTGGCTGTCCGGAAAGTCAAATTCCAGCTTCCGGCGACCGGAAAAACGTGCCTGAACGGGCCGATTTTCGCCCATCTGGAACTGATCCGGGACGACGAAGTGCTCGACACGGCGACCATCGAACTGCGCCAGGTATCGCCCGCCATCCATCATGAACGGACATTCGTGAGCCGCATCGACGGAAGCGTGCAGTATTACAGCGTGGCCCCGGCCCTGCGCACCGAGCCGGCCGACACAGGAGCCAAGGCCTTTATCCTGACCGTGCACGGCGCATCGGTGGAAGCCCGCAACCAGGCCCGCGCCTACAAGCAAAAAGACTGGGTCAACATCGTGGCGCCGACCAATCGCCGCCCCTACGGTTTCAACTGGGAAGAGTGGGGCCGGATCGACGCGTTGGAGGTATTGGAAGAGGCGCAGCGCATCTTTAAGACCGACACCTCGCGCATCTACCTGACCGGGCATTCGATGGGCGGCCACGGCACCTGGTACCTGGGGACGACCTACCCGTCGAAATTCGCCGCCATCGCCCCATGCGCCGGATACCCCGACATCGCGGGCTACGGGAGCGGCAGAGGGGACGAAACACACCGCCGCAACCCGCTGTTCGAACCGTTCGAGCGCGGCGCGGCTGCCGGGCGCATAATCGCACTTGACCGCAACCTGAAACAGTCGGGCGTGTATATCCACCACGGCTCGGCGGACAATGTGGTACCGACTTCGCAGGCGCATATCATGCGCGAGGAGCTGGGCCGTTTCCACACGGACTTCTGCTACCACGAATTTCCGGGAGGCGAACACTGGTTCGGGGATGCCAGCGTGGACTGGCCGCCGATCTTCGACTTTTTCGCCACCCACTCGATCCCCTCGGACGACCGGGTTGACGAAATAGATTTCCACACGGCCTCGCCGGCCATTTCGGCCCAGGACTACTGGCTGACGGTGGAACAGCAGGAGAGCCCGTACCGCTACACGAACGTGAATGTGCGGCGCGAGGGGGACTCCCTGATCCGGGTGGTGACGGCCGAAAACGCCGTGCTGCTGACTTTCGACTTTCCGTCCCTGAAAATGAAAGCCCCCGAAACGACGGTGGCATTCGCCAACGGCCAGCGGCTGACGGTACCGACGACCCGGAAAGCTGTAGTGGCCTACAACGAGGGCAAATGGACTGTTTTGAACGGAGTGGACCCGCAACAGAAGAATTCGAAACGCTACGGCGGCTTCAAGCAGGCTTTCGACAATAACATGGTGTTCGTCTATTCGACGATGGGAACACCGGAAGAGACGGCCTGGTGGCGCGCTAAGGCCCGGTTCGACGCCGAAACATTCTATTACAGGGGGAACGGTTCTGTGGACGTTATCCCTGACATCGAATATGAGATGATGAAATACCCGAACCGCAATGTGATCCTTTACGGCAACTACGACAACAACTATATCTGGTCTCGGTTGCTGAAAGATTGCCCGGTACAGGTTCGTAACGGGGAGGTTTCACTGGGGAGCCGTTCGTACAAGGGGGATGACCTGGCGGCTTATTTCGTCTATCCGCATCCGGACTATCCGGACGCTTTGATCGGAGTGGTTACGGCCACGGGCGCGGAGGGGATGCGTGCGACGAGCCCGAACAACTACATTTCAGGGATCACGGGTTTCCCGGATCTGATGATCTTCCGCGCGGATATGCTGAAAAACGGTCTGGAGGATGTCGAAACGGCGGGATTCTTCGACAATGACTGGTCGCTGCACAAAAAAGACCTCGTAACTAAATAACAGTCCCCGCCGGTTCTGTCACTACCCGCCGCGGAAACTGCCGCTTTTTACTTTCGGTTGCCTGCAGGTTGCCCCTCTCGGGGCTTCCTTCTGCACTGCAATCTCGGTTCCACTTTGCGCCTCGACCATTTAGGCAAGCCTGATGGCAATTCGGCTATTGCGTCGGTTCTTCGGCTCTTTCTTTAAAGAAAGTCACACGCAGTCGGGTAATGAAAAACCGGAACGCTATTCGAAACGTTCGAGTTGGCCGGTAATCCAGTCCATTTGCTCCTCCACCGTCATGCGGCTGTTGTCCAGCACCACGGCATCCGCCGCACGACGCAGCGGACTCACCTCCCGCGTTTCGTCCTGCCGGTCGCGTTCCCGGATATTTTTTTCGATCTCCTCCATAGAGACCCGCTCCCCTTTCGCGATCAGCTCCTTGTAGCGTCGCTCCGCCCGCACATGCGGATCCGCCGTCATAAAGATCTTCAGCTCGGCATCCGGGAATACCACCGTACCGATGTCCCGGCCGTCCATAACGACCCCCTTGGCCCTGCCCATCTCCTGCTGCATCGCCACCAGTTTGGCCCGCACCTCCGGAATGCTGCTCACCGCGCTCACCCGGGTGCTCACGTCGATGCGGCGGATCTCCGCCTCCACATTCTCCCCGTTCAGGTAAACATCGCTGCGGCCCGTCTGGGGATTGAACCGGAAATCGATATGCACATCCGGAAGGGCTGCCACCAACGCTACGGGATCATCGGCGATACCCCGCCGCATGGCGTACAGCGTCACCGCCCGGTACATCGCCCCCGTGTCGATGAAGATATACCCCAACTTCGCCGCCACCGCTTTGGCGAACGTACTCTTTCCACCCGACGAATAGCCGTCGACCGCTATAATGATCTTTTTCATGTTTCGTTTAAGGTAAAATCTTCCCGACCGGCCCCAGGTTGACCACGATGCTCAGCACCAACAGAATCCCGAACAGGATTATGACAGTCCCCGTGATCTTGTTGATCCACCACAAATGGCGCAGCCGGAACCGTTTGCGCAGTCTGCTGACCGCGTAGGTCAGGGTGAACCACCAACAGGCCGCACCGATCAGCACGCCGGTGATCAGCAACAAGTTGACAGCCGTGTGATGCCCTTCGCTGCTGATCCCCAGTGCGGCGAAAAGGGTAATGAATACGAGGATATAGGCCGGGTTGGTCAATGTCAGTAACAGGATCGACAGGTAGTCGCTCAGCAGGCTGCTTTTGGTCTGCCGCCGCTGGCTGGCCCGCTTGACGCGTTTGTAGAAGATCGAGAAGCCCAATACGATGATGAGGATCCCGCCGATGGCGGTGAACCAGTGTTTGTGGGCATCCATAAAGTCGGTCAGGAACGAGAGCGAGAAGACGGCCAGGGTGGCGAAAATGGTGTCGGCGGTGGCTGCCCCCAACCCGGAAAAAAAACCGGACTTATGGGTGCCGTTCAATGTCCGCTGGATACAGATCACTCCGATCGGCCCCAACGGCACCGAGGCCAGAAAACCGACCAATAGGCCTTGTAAAAATAAAAGAAGTGAACCCATATCCTCTCGTCTCTTTTACCGTTCGTTTGTTCACTGCCCGCCGCGGGAGCTGCCGCTTTTTACCTTCGGTTTGCCCGCGGGTTGATCCTCGGTCTTCCTCGTTGCGCCTCGGCCAAGCGTGACGGCTCGTCG
>CAZAPI010000134.1:0-3223 GCA_964486945.1 uncultured Rikenella sp.
AGAATATCGCCCTCGTGTGGAACTTACGGAGTTGTCCGGTAATCACGCGACCGCCGTGGACAGCGATAACTGCTGGCGCAATGGCGGCTGCCAGCACAATACCGATTATGCCGGTGAGCTTGTTTCCCAGGACTCCGTTCCCGGTATTTCGGCGATGATTTTCGAGCGGGCCAGCGTGAGGCGCGCAAGGCTTGGCTTTTCTCGCCGGACTATGTTATTTGCCGCGGCGATAACATTGCCGGGTGGTCATATCTGGGAATGAAACCCTTGCGTATGACCGTGGCGCAGCAACTGGCCGAAACGCCGTACGGGTAACCGATAACAAGGGCGTGATCTGTGTTTTCCGGTGCGGCGAGCCGGTAGTCTTGCCAGCGAAGCGCAGGCCGATTTGTGGTGCAGCACGCCGAAGCAACTGCCCGGCAGGTCGAAGTGTCATTGGAGCCTGTGATCGGCAATTGGCGCCGTTTTGCGACGATATATGATACCACGGCGGTGACCGAAAATATTTTTTCGGTTCCCATTGGCCACGGCATGGAGCCGGTGAATGCAGCTTATACTTATGTGATTGTTCCGGATATAGATCGTGTCGATGTGCGTCAGCAGTTGCATGGCCAGGTGCTGTTCGTGTTTCGGACGAAAGAGTGGCGATGGAATGGCTCGGAAAGAGGCTGTGTTTTTTGACGTCGGTAGGGCGGTGCTTTCTGATGGGACAGAGCTGGAAGTTTCGGCTTCTGTGATAGCGGCGGTGGAGGCGGGCGGCACGGTACCGGGTGGCGGATCCGACCTGCCAGGGCAGCCTGATCCGGATCAATGTCGGTCGGAGAGGTAAAGGTGCGAGGGCTTTAATACTGGATGCCGGCGGAACGCATGGCCGTACGCTTCGGGGAAAACCGGAATGATTTTATCCGGTTTTTTCTATATTTGTAACCAAACCTAAACACAGATACCCATGAAAAAAAAGATCATCGCTTTGTTCGCACTGGTTTTGCCGCTGGCCGTTTTCCATACGGTGCATGCGCAGGAGTATAATACGGCTGTCAGCGTCAATCTCGGGGGGGATATGGGCTTCGGCTTGAAGCATTTCCTGGGCGAGCGCAACGCTATCGAGGCGCAGTTCGGCTACAATCTCTCGTGCCACGGGGTGATGCTGTCGGCTGTTTACCAGTACCATGTGCCGTTGACTGCGGGTTTCAGCCTGTATGCCGGTGGCGGTCTGAATATCGGGGCGCTGCATTTGGGCAAGCACCAGAGTTCGGATTTTGCGATCGGTTTGGATCCGACGGTGGGTTTCGAGTATAAGTTCGCGGATGCGCCGATCGCGCTGGCGGTGGACTATAAACCGAATATCAATTTCACTCCGCACTCGCAGTGGGATCTTGCGGCTTTCAAAATCCGCTATACCTTTTAATTGTCCGGTTTTCACTACCCGGAGGCTCCCTATGTTGACCTCCGGGTAGTGAACCCCCGGACAGTTATTTGACAGGTCTGTTGCCCAGCAGGTTACCCGTCGAGACCTTGGTCAGGATCTCCGCAAACTCGTCCCGGCCCTTTTGGCTCAGTGTGGGATAGAGCGCATGGAGCGACATCAGCGCCAGGTAATCCAGTTTCGACTCCACCTCTTCCGGCGTATAAGCCTGGTACGCAAAATTAATGCACCACCGCATCATAATGTAGTGGTAAATGTGCGTCCCCTCGACGATCTCCTTCGTGGCATCCTTGTCCAGATACCCATTCAGCTTCAGGAGGGACATGATCCGGCGGGAGATGGCGAAATGTTCGTCCTCATTGACCCGTCCCGCCTCCTGGTCGCGCTTTATGGCCCCCAGGTCGGCGCTGCGGAAGACCACGACACCCCGGTACTTGTAATTCAGGTTGATATTGATCCGGGTCATCAGGTAAAGCTGCTTGATGTCCAGCAGCGTGGTCAGCGAGCGCACCACCTTGCCGTACTCTTCGAGATACTGTTCCCAGAGCGCCACACAGATATCCTCCTTGCGCGAGAAATGGTACGTGATGTTGCCCGGGCTCAGTCCCAGCGAAGTAGCCAGCGTGTCGATCCTGAAATCGACCATCCCTTTCGTGTTGATCAGTTCCAGCGACCGGCGCAGGATCATCTCCCGGGTCGATACCTCTTCCTGCGGCAACTCCGCCGCCTTCTTTATAGTGCTTGTTTTCGTTTTAGCGGGCATGGTCGGTTATTTTATCAGGTTAACGATGTTGACGAACTGGCGTTTGCCGGACTCCGTCAGGTAAGGGATCAGTTGCAGCAGCGACAGGGCGATATACTTGTCCATCACGACCGGCAGGTCCTGTTCCGGATACTTGGTCAGCGCATGGTTGATCCACCAGCGCAGCATGGTTATCTGCGAGTCGAAAGTGAGCTCCTTGATCTCCGGCTTCTCGATCGGCTTCATGTAGCCGTTCTTCACCAGCGTGTCGTAACTGGCGAAGATCAGTTCGCGGCAGCGCTCTATCTGGCGGCGGAACGTTTCGTTCTCGCGCAGCAGTGCGCCCATATCCCCGAAATAATAGGTCGTCACCCCCACGTAGTTGATCGCCTTGGATGCCGCCGTGCGGAAATAGAGGAACAACTGCTTGATGTCCAGCAGCGGAGTGATCATCTCTTCGGTCGTATCCCGCATAATGGCGACATACTCCTCCCAGATCGCGGCGATAATGTCCTCTTTCTTCGGGAAGTGGTACGTGATGTTGCCCGGGCTGAGCGACAGCGACTGGGCCAGCGTCTCGATCCGGAAATCGACCACCCCCGTTCGGTTGATAATTTCGTTGGCGCTGGCAATGATCAGCTCGCGGGTCGACGTTCCGGCCCGTTTGGCCGCCAGGCGCGTCATCCGGGCCGCTTCGGATTTCACGCCGCGCGGTTCCGCCGTCCGCGGAGTTTTGTCCGTCTTGGGCGGCCGCCCGACTTTTCGCTTCGGCTGGACTTCGGCGCCAGCGTCCTGCGACTTCTTCTTTTCTGGTTTCACCTGTGTGCTCATCTTCGTATTATTTTATTTTCTTATTCGCTTCCTTCGACCATCCATGTATCCCGTTCAAATAATTGTTATTATCCGGGAAATTCATAATGGTATTTGTCAAACGGAGTAAATTATGACAATATTGCACCCTTTTTACCTGAAAAAATGCAAATTTAAACAAAAAATGGATGCGGTTTGAATTATTATATTTTATGACTAAAATTATTCGTATCCGGATTAATTCC
>CAZAPI010000134.1:3323-4697 GCA_964486945.1 uncultured Rikenella sp.
CCGGATTAATTCCCCGTTTCCAGTGTAAGCTGATATTCGTTGCTTTTGTAACGGCAAAAGAATAACTTTGCAGGATAACAAACCACTCAATCACCATGTACGGTAAAATCAAGCAACACCTCGCAGACGAGCTCGCAGCCGTCGAGTCCGCCGGCCTGTACAAACGCGAACGGATCATCACCGGTAGCCAGCAGACCGAGATTACGGTGACCGGAAATAAAAAAGTCCTCAATTTCTGTGCCAATAATTATTTGGGCCTTTCCAACAATCCGCGGCTGATCGACGCGGCCAAGCGGGCGATGGATTCGCACGGATTCGGGATGTCGTCCGTACGCTTTATCTGCGGCACGCAGGACATACACAAAGAGTTGGAAAAAGCGATTTCGGACTATTTCGGCACGGAAGACACGATCCTATATGCGGCGTGTTTCGACGCCAACGGAGGCGTGTTCGAGCCGATCCTGGGCGAAGAGGACGCCATTATCTCGGATGCGCTGAACCACGCCTCGATCATCGACGGTGTGCGGCTCTGCAAGGCCAAGCGATACCGTTATGCGAATGCCGACATGGCAGACCTGGAGACGCAACTCCAGCTGGCTCAGGCGCAGCGCTTCCGCATCATCGTGACGGACGGGGTATTTTCGATGGACGGCAATGTGGCGCCGATGGACAAGATCTGCGAACTGGCGGAGAAATACGATGCCATGGTCATGGTGGACGAGTGTCACTCGGCAGGCGTGGTCGGCAAAACGGGACGCGGGGTGACGGAACTGTTCGACGTGCGCGGGCGGGTCGACATCATCACGGGCACACTGGGCAAGGCGTTCGGGGGTGCCGTGGGCGGCTTCACGACGGGACGTCGGGAGATTATCGACATGCTGCGGCAGCGGTCGCGGCCCTACCTCTTCTCGAATTCGATCCCGCCGGCTGTGGTGGGCGCGGGAATCGAGCTGTTCCGGATGCTGGGCGAGAACGACGATCTGCATACGAAGCTGGCCGAAAACGTATCTTATTTCCGGGACAGGATGATCGCGGCGGGCTTCGATATCAAACCGACGCAGTCGGCGATCTGCGCAGTGATGCTGTACGACGCGAAGCTGTCGCAGGATTTCGCGGCGCGCCTGCTGGATGAGGGTATCTATGTGACAGGCTTCTACTATCCGGTGGTGCCGAAGGATCAGGCGCGTATCCGGGTGCAGGTGTCGGCGGGCCACGAGCGGGAGCATCTGGATCGTTGTATCGCGGCGTTCACCAAGGTGGGCAAAGAACTCGGCGTACTTAAATAACCGTCCGGGTTGGTTACTGCCCCCCCCCGGGGAGGGTAGTAATAAACCGGAGAATTAAACAGTCACGGGTGCTCTTCCGATCGGAAGA
>CAZAPI010000135.1:0-4643 GCA_964486945.1 uncultured Rikenella sp.
GCACAGCCTCGCTCCGCGCGGCTGAAAAAAGGTTTGTACCTGTATCCCGTGGTAGGCTTCAGGCCATTTCGTCGCCCCGGCAATCTTCGGTTGCCCGGAGCGGGCCGGCACTGACGCAAATTTTCACTACTACTCGCTCTCTCGGGTTCGGGTCGCCACCAGGGGGCGAAGCGCCAAAGGCGCTTCGCGGCAGGCCCGGCAATCCTTCGGATTGCGCAAAAGGTCTCAACTACTCGCTTTGTCGTTTTCGGGCCGCCCCATGGGGCGGCCCGGCCATGCTGACGAATGGCGGCTACTCGCTCCCAGCCTTACTGCGGCTCCGCGCTAAAGCGCTCCGCCGCCCTATGCAACCCGAAGTTCACGCCCCCCTCAAACGCCGCCCGCGCCGGAAAAACGACCGCGGCACGACATGCACCCCGAGACGGTGATTTGCGGTTTTATGCTAACTTTGCCTGAAAACCCGATTTTTAACCACACAACCCATAACTCTATGAAAAACCTCCTCCTCTGTTCGCTGGCAGGAGCAGCCCTCGCGCTGGGCATGACAGCCTGCGGGCCGCAGAACGCAACGAAACTGCTCGGCGAACAACCGCTGCGCCACAGCCAGACGCTGGCCGAAGGCTGGTCGTTCCGAGAAGCGGACACGTCGGCCACGCTGCCGGATGCGGCACGCCACCACGCACCGACCGAAAAGACGGTCCCGGACTGGACTCCGGCCCAGGTGCCGGGAACGGTGCATACGGACCTGCTCGCAAACCAACTGATCCCGGAACCATTCGCAGGGACGACAGAGCCGGACTTGCAATGGATCGGACACCGGACCTGGGAGTACAAAACTTCGTTCACACCGTCGGCCGAGATCACCTCGCAGCAAGTGCAGGAACTGGTGTTCAAAGGGTTGGATACCTATGCGGACGTCTACCTCAACGACTCTTTGGTCCTGGGCGGCACGGACAACATGTTCGTGGAGTGGCGGATTCCGGTGAACGACATTTTGAAAGCGGACAGTGTCAACACATTACGCATCGTATTCCACCCGGCCTACGAGACAGCATTGCCGCTGGCGCAGGCATGGCCGGTGAAACTCCCGGCGGACAACGACAGTGGGGAGTGGAAGACGAGCGTCTTCACGCGCAAGGCACCGTACCATTTCGGCTGGGACTGGGGGCCGCGCTACGTCACGGTGGGGATATGGCGGCCGGTCTACTTAGACGCGTGGTCGTCGGCTTCGATAGACAACATCCAGTTCGTGCGGGGGGCGCAGGATTCGACGCGGGCGGATTTCGTGGCGCGGGTTTCGCTGCGGGGCGTGCCGGACGGTGAAACGGCAGTGCGGGTGATGCTGGCGGATTCGGCGGGGACGATATACGGCCAGGCGGACGCGCTGGTAGGGAACGCCGATGCGGCGGATAACGGTCCTGTCGTGGAGATTCCATTTGCCATCGCGAACCCGAAGCTGTGGTGGCCGAACGGAATGGGCGACGCGAACCTCTACACGGTCAACACGCTGGTGGCCGACCACTCGGGCCGGCTGCTGGACAAAAACACGCAGCGGATCGGGGTGCGGACGATCCGACTGGTACAAAAGCCGGACGGCGTGGGCGACGGAGAGAGTTTCCAGTTCTATGTGAACGGCGAGCCGTGCTTTATCAAGGGGGCGAACTACATTCCGCAGGACGTGTTCCTGACGCGGGTGGACACGGCGCGCTACGAGGAGCTGATCGGGGTGGCGGTGGCCTCGAACATGAACATGCTGAGGATCTGGGGCGGGGGCGTGTACGAAGAGGACCTATTCTACGACTTGTGCGACGAGCGGGGGATGATGGTGTGGGAGGACTTTATGTTCGCCTGCTCGTTCTATCCGTGGGACTCGGCGTTCCTGGACAATGTGCGGCGGGAGGCGGTCTACAATGTGCGGCGGCTGCGAAACCACCCGTCGCTGGCGATCTGGTGCGGAAACAACGAGATCGACGAAGCGTGGTACCACTGGGGCTACCAGCAGGTGTACGGCTGGGATTCGCTCCGGAGGGCACAGATCAAGCACGGGATCGACACGCTGTTCCGGGGGGTGCTGGCGGATGTAGTGGCCGCGGAGGACAGCGGGCGGCAGTATCACCCCAGTTCGCCGATGTACGGCCGGGGCAATCCGCTGAGCCGGATCAAGGGGGACGTCCACTACTGGGGAGTGTTCCACGACGAAGAGCCGTTCTCGGTCTACAAGGATAAGCCGGGGCGGTTCAGCAACGAGTACGGTTTCGTGTCGCTGGCCTGCTACGACACGTACCGGGAATATCTCACGCCGGACCAGATGTGGCTCTACTCGCCGGCGATGATCCTGCACCAGAAGACGCCGAAGGGCTACCGGCTGCTGGAGGAGTACATGGCCCGGGATTTGCCTTTGCTGAAGGACGATTTCCGGACGTATGTATATCTGTCGCAGATCATCCAGGCGGAGGGGATCAAAATCGCGATGGAGGGGCACCGCAGCAAACGGCCTTTCAACCAGGGGACGATGTACTGGCAGCTGAACGACTGCTACCCGGTGATTTCGTGGAGCTCGATCGACAGCCGCTACCGCTGGAAAGCGCTGCAATACTATGCGGTGCGGAGCTTCGCGCCGACGCTGCTGTCGTTCGAGCGGGTGGACTCGTCGGCCACGGCGGTGCTGTGGGCGATCACGGACAGACTCGCGCCGCAGGAGGGCGAGGTGTCGCTCCGGTTGCAGGATTTCGGGGGCGGGGTACTGTGGGACACGACGCTGAATGCGAATGTGGCGGCCAATTCGAATCGGGAGCTGCTGCGCAGCACGGATGCGGAGCTGCTGCGGGGGGCCGACTCGCGCGGGACGTGCCTGGTGGCGGAGGGGGTCATCGGCGGGGACACGCTGCGGTCGATCTACTGGTTCGTGCCGTTCAAGGATCTGGCATTGCCGAAGGCGGACTATGCCGTGTCTTATAAACAGGTGGGGCCGAGGAGTGTGGAGGCTAAGTTAACGGCTCATAACCTGCTGAAATCGGTGCTGTTCGACGCGGAGGCGCTGCAGGGCAATCCGTCGGATGCCTATTTCGATCTGCTGCCGGGCGAGACGAAGACGGTGGTGCTGAATTTCACGGAGGATATTCCTTTGGGGGGGATCGATGCTTTGGGAATTTCCGTGCGGACGCTGAACGACCTGGCGGGACGGCGGTCGGAGAGGCCGGTGCGGGAGAATGTGAAATAGGCTTGTCGTAATTGGAAAAGAGGCCGCATTCCCGTTCAAGGGAATGCGGCCTCTTGGTTTGATGGGCTATACCGGTCGAGGACTTCGGGTGGCGGACGGGGCGACGGACAGTCGCCGCAGGTCTTCTCGACCAACACGGTGAATGTGCCGACTTTGCGGCTTTCGGTCCATACGTCCGCGCTGACGGTCGTGTCGTTGTATTCGCATTGGGTGGCGAAATTACAGCCCTGCATTTCGATAAGTCCGACTTTCAGGCAGTTCGCATAACTTCTTTCCCGAGGAGTGAGCCGGAACCATGGGGCGATTCCGTTTACGGAGATGGCATTCACGGCAGTCGTTACACCGTTCCGGATACGTCCTGTCGGATGGGGGCGCTGTGGTCGGGAGGTCGTCTTCGTCGAAGCCGATTACTTTTTTACCATAGTTGTCGAGGTGTCGAACAGGTTGTTGTGTAATAGGAGGGGCGTTCATCCGGCTTTCCGGGTGGTTGGCACCGTCGTTCCGCTCCGTTTTCCGCGCGCCGCGCTCCGGGATTTGTGCAGCCGGAGGCAGGGTCGCCGAGGGGCCGGGAATTACCCGGCTGCGGGACCGGACGGAAAGGGGGCGCAACCGGACGGGGAGACTGCGGACCCGGCGTCGGGGGGCAGGGCGTAATGGTTCAGCTCCGCCTGCTTGATCAGCACCGGACACTTCATCGAGGGGGTCCGGCAACGGAAGGCTTCCTGAATAATCACGCTTTTCCGTTCCAAGGTTTCGTCTTTGGTTTCGAGCTTGGTTTCGAGTTTCTCGACTTTGACGGTCAGGCGGCCGATCTCGTCCTGAAGCAGGGTCACTACTTTCGAGGTTTCGTCGATGCGGCGGCTGTTCTTGCCCAGTATCCAACTGACCAGGGCGACGGCGATGGGGGCGATGACGTAAATTATCCAGGTTTCCATTCGTTGGGAGTTTTGAGAAAACGGAGGGTGCCGGAGCTGCCTTTTCCGGGGCGTTTTTTTTCGGAGCAGTCGGGAGCGGGGAGTTGCACAGCGTTTCCTTTCTCATTCACGGTGCAAAGATGGGGGCAAAATCGCTGCGTAACAAAAAGCTGTCGAAGGGTTTACACTGTTTTTCGGCATCCGCCGGGAAAGGCCCGTTTTTGCATAGTCGGGAGGGAGTCTCCGGACGATTTTTACAGGGGTTTCCGTGTGAGCGACAAAACAGCTCGCGGGGCGATATTCCGTGCCGCCCCGTGGGGAGGCACGAACACAGAAGAACGAATAGCAGTGAAGATTTGCGTTAGCGGCAGTCCGCAGCCTCTCCGGGCGGCGGAGCGCTTTAGCGCGGAGCCGCAGTAAGGCGGGTACAGGCTTCCGCGAAACGGCAAGCCGTTCCGCGGAAGTGAGGCTTTGAGCGAGTAGCTTTGTTCCTCTGCCAATGGCGGCCT
>CAZAPI010000136.1:0-4612 GCA_964486945.1 uncultured Rikenella sp.
CATAGTTCACGTAGCCGTCCGGTTCGGTGCCGTATTCGACGCAGACCGAGTGGATGTTCTGCATGATCGAGTGCAGTTTGGCATCCACCTCTTCCGGACTCCATTTCAGCCGTTCCGAGTTTTGGGTCATTTCCAGTCCGGATGTCGCCACGCCCCCCGCGTTGGAGGCTTTGCCCGGCGCGTAGAGGAGCTTGTGCTGCTGGAAAGCATGGACAGCCTCCGGAGTCGAGGGCATGTTGGCCCCTTCGGCCACGCAGATGCAGCCGTTCGCGATCAGTTTGGCGGCGTCGTCCCCGTCCAGCTCGTTTTGAGTTGCGCACGGCATGGCGATGTCGCACTTCACGCCCCACGGACGCTCGCCCGCGAAGTATTTGGAACTCGGATAACGTTCGGCATATTCGCTGATGCGGCCCCGGTAGATATTTTTGAGCTCGAAAATGTAGTCCAGTTTGTCGGCGTCGATGCCCTCCGGGTCATAAATATATCCCGACGAGTCCGATGCGGTCACCACTTTGGCCCCCAGCTGGGTCATTTTCTGGATGGCGTACTGTGCCACATTCCCCGATCCCGAAATGGCGACGACTTTCCCTTTCGGGCTGTCGCCCTTAGTGGCGAGCATCTCCTGGGCGAAGTAGCTCACGCCGTAGCCCGTGGCTTCCGGACGGAGCGGGCTGCCGCCCCAGTCGAGCCCCTTGCCGGTGAAAGTGCCTGTAAATTCGTTCCGCAGCCGTTTGTACTGGCCGAACATGAAGCCGATCTCGCGCGCTCCCACGCCGATGTCTCCGGCTGGTATGTCGGTGTCGGCACCTATATGGCGTTGCAGTTCGGTGACGAAAGACTGGCAGAAACGCATCACTTCGTTGTCCGATTTCCCTTTGGGATTGAAGTCCGAACCGCCCTTGCCGCCGCCCATCGGCAGGGTGGTCAGCGCATTCTTAAAGGTCTGCTCGAAAGCGAGGAATTTCAGGATGCTGAGGTTTACGGAGGCGTGGAATCGCAGCCCCCCCTTGTACGGGCCGATGGCGCTGTTCATCTGTACCCGGAACCCGCGGTTGATCTCCACTTCGCCCTTGTCGTTGACCCACGGCACGCGGAAGATGATTATGCGTTCCGGCTCGGCGATGCGTTCCAGCACCTTCATCTTCATCAGCACGGGGTTTTCGATAATATACGGTGCCAGGCTCTCCACCACTTCGTGGACAGCCTGGTGGAATTCCGGCTCGTTCGGGTTCTTGGCTTCTATGCGCGACATGAAGTCGCTGATGTACTGCTGCACTTGCTTTTCCATCGGTTTTTTCAGGTTTGCGGTTTGAGATCTTTCTCCAAGTTGCAAAAATAGAATTTCGCTCGGATTCTGCAACTTATTGTTTCGTTTTTAATATTATAGGTGGAATTCGAACGTATTTTGTCGTTCGCATTCCACTGGCTTTGCCGTATCTTTGCGGCATGAAATTTCTGGTGCAGTCGTTCTGGCTGCTGTTTTTCTACCTGCTGGGCCTCGGCCTGAGCGTGCTGATCGGGGGCGTCATTCCGGGCAGCGTGCTGGGCATGGTGCTGTTGTTCATGGCCTTGGCTTTCGGATGGCTTTCGCCGGATCGGGTGAGCCGTGTGTCGGAGCTGCTGATCGACAATATGGTGCTTTTCTTCCTGCCTGCGGCGGTGGGGCTGATCGCTTCCGTGGGTTTGATTACGGCGAACCTGGTTGCCATTCTGGTGGCGGCTGCGGTCAGCACGGTGTTGATCGTGGCCGCCGTGGCTGTGACCCAGCAGCGGATGGAGATCCGCAAACGCAAACGAAAGATTCGGGAGGGCGGCCATGAAACTCGATAGCACGCTGGAGGCATTGGAACTGCTGGTCGGCTCGCAGATCTTCCTGCTGACCTTCACCATCGGGATCTATGTGCTGTCGCTGTGGCTTTTCAAGCGCACGCGGCTGGGATTGCTGCATCCGTTGATTACTTCGGGGGCGGTGATCATCGTCTTCCTGCTGGTTACCGGGATCACATACGAACAGTATCACAGTGCTACGGCGCTGATCGACTTTATGCTGGGGCCGTCGGTGGTGGCGCTGGGATACGCCCTATACCGGCAGGTGGAGCAGCTTAAGGCCAATGCGGTGTCGATCGTGACTTCGGTGGTGGTGGGGAGCGTGGTCGGGATCGTGAGCGTGATCCTGATTGTCCGGTTGTTCGGCGCGGGACAGACCATCGAGGCGTCGCTGGTGCCCAAGTCTGTGACTACGCCGATCGCCATGTCGATCTCGGAGCGGGCGGGCGGTATCGGTTCGCTGACGGCTGTCGTGGTGATCCTGACCGGTATATTCGGAAGCATCGTGGGGCCGTTCGTGCTGCGGAAACTGAATATCACCAGCCGGATCGCCAAGGGGTTGGCTTTGGGGTCTGCGGCGCATGGCGTGGGCACGGCCAAGGCGATGGAGATGGGGGCGGTAGAGGGGGCTGTGAGCGGCCTTGCGATCGGATTGATGGGCTTAGTCACGGCTGTGCTTGTCCCGGTGATCGAACAGCTCTTGCAATAAGGCTGCTCGGTGGCGGAATGCGATACGGGTCGGCAGTACACTGCCGGCCCGTAATATATCTGTTTTTTCGGAAAATCCCTTTGCAGGGTAATGACATTGATTTCCGGCCAGGCACCGAAATGGAAAGGCACTGTGCCGCCCGCGCCAATCGAGACGTAAAGCGTCCGGTTCCCGTTGCGGTAAATGCCGCCCCATTCAGGATAGGCCTATCGTGCCGAGGACTTTTCATGTTATAAACCGCCTCAGTTACGGGAGCAACGGCGGCTCGTTGTCGCGCCCATTCACCATGCCGACCCAATGGTCGAATATGGCCCCGATCTGGGCATTCGTAGCTATGTAAGGAAGATTCAGTAATGTATTGTAGATATATAGGACTGCCTCCGTGCAGGGAGCGGGATTATAAATGTATGGGCCTCCGTTCATGCCATGCACAATATTCAATTTTTGCTCATAGGAGTAATAATTCAGCATATCCACGCGCTTTTGCAATTCGATGTAGGTATCCAATACCGGATGCAGCCCTTCTCCAAGTGCATACATGTCGTTAGTCTGGATAAATCCCCGCATCTTGTAGATGAAATAATTCCGCATTTTTGTGAGTGCCACGTTTTGGCTGGAGTTGTCCCCATAGACATACAGCCTGTGCATGTGCTCGTCTCCCCGGCTTTGATAATCATGGTCGATCAAATTACTGCCGCCCCGTAGCTACAAGTATTGCTGACGGGATAAGCTGTCGCCCAGAATATCGAGCAACATATCCTGGTGCATGGTAGGTAGCACGACCGGTTGGTAGCCCGAATCATCGGGTTTGGGATGGGTACAAACTAACCGGCCGCAGATCTCACATACATAAGGATGCTCGACCGAATCATCACAATGGCACCAAGAGCCTTTTTTTCCACAGAGGTCACACCTCTTACAAGAGCAAGTTGTTTGATCATTTTTACAATCATCGCAGTGCATCGATACTATGTGCTTATAGCGGCAATTAGTTTTGCCGCAAACAACACAAGGAATCGTACTGCCATCTCTGGTTTGAATGCTGCTTGAAGACGTTTCGTAGAGTATTGCATGGTCTATTACTTCCAGGATCTCCGCCTCGTTGCCTTCGGTCGCCTCCACGTTCTCGGTCTTGGCGCCGTTTTCGTACTTGGCAACACGGATCAACTTGCCCGTTAGGTCATGCCACGATACGAAGCCTGAAAACCCAGCCAACCCGTCGGCAGACGAAAAGCCGTTCGCATCCACGGTACAGTCCGCCTCCGGAACAAGTAGCGACTAAGGATTGTTTCGTCCCGTCAGGAGAGGCGTAAACTGAGAGTTTCTGAACGGCCCGTACCGGCGTATGGTCGTGATTGCATTCCTCTCCCGCTTCGTGGTGGTGAGCGCCGCCGCGAACAGCGGTATAGGTGATACTCGCCGTAATAGGAACGTCCACCCATGCGGTAACCCCGTCCGAAAGGACGGTGGCCGTGGCCCGATCCCACAACGGGGTCATATCCCCCGGCAGGGGTTTGATTGCGATGGTCTGATCCGCCATGCTTCTGGTCAGCGGAGCGGCGGAACTTTCATAAAAGGAGCGTGCTTGCGTGATAGCTCCTTCGGCTTGAGTGCCGTCAGTGTACGCGGCATCTTTCCGTGTACATGAACAGCCCAGGGCAGCCAGCATAGCCAAACCTATGTACACGGCCCGGGTTCTGGCTTTCAATACGCTTTTATTCATTGGACTCGGGAATTTGGATTCATATAAATAGGGGTATCTATCGTCGTCCATCATTGCCCTACCGCTGCGGGGCGCCCAGTGCAGCCACGTAATACCAGATGCGGGTAGGCTCAGATCGGAGAGACTTATTCCTCTCAATGTTGTAATGCCCCCAAATATCTTTCTGGATATCTATATCCCGTTGTTTCTGTGTAACTGGACGCTGGGTATAAGCATACGGTGCCATGCCGGTCGTATAATAGAATGGGGGCGTTTGGTATTCTTTTCCCCAATGTGTTTTGCTCATAGTGTCCAGTATACACTGGTATTCCAGCGTAAAAGTGAGCAGCAGCGAGGTATCCTTACCACTAATG
>CAZAPI010000137.1:0-4581 GCA_964486945.1 uncultured Rikenella sp.
GATTTGGGAGACGGGATCGAGGAAATGCCTTATTTTATCATCGAACGTACCGTGCGTGTCGGAAATCAGACCTATTTTTGTCATAACAGCTTGCAATGTGCATCAAAGTTATAATAATTTAAGAAAAGACTATCTTTGTATATATGATGAGCAATATACCCTTGGCGGAGCGGATGCGTCCCACGACGCTGGATCAATACATCGGACAGACCCATCTGGTGGGACCGGACGGCGTACTGCGGAAATTCGTATCGTCGCGCAACCTTTCGTCGTTCATCCTGTGGGGACCTCCGGGTGTGGGCAAGACCACGCTGGCGCAGATCATGGCGCGGGCTCTGGAACGTAAATTCTTTACATTAAGCGCAATAAACGCTGGAGTTAAAGAAGTGCGCGAGGTGCTGGAAAAGGCTCGTTCGAGCCGCTTTTTCGATTCGGCGCCTCCGGTGCTCTTTATCGACGAGATCCACCGTTTCAACAAAGCGCAGCAGGATTCGCTGCTGGGGGCTGTCGAACAGGGGGTGGTGACGCTGATTGGGGCGACCACCGAAAACCCTTCGTTCGAGATCATCCGGCCTTTGCTGTCGCGCTGCCAGGTTTATATCCTCAAGCCGCTGGCCGAGGAGGACCTGCTGAAACTGCTCGACCGGGCCGTCACCGAAGACGCGCAGCTCAAAGAGCTGGACATCCGGGTGGAAGAGACAGGCGCGTTGCTGAGCTTCAGCGGCGGTGATGCCCGCAAACTGTTGAATATCCTGGATATGATCTGCGGAACCGCGGACGGGAAGCAGGTCGTTATCAGCGACGAGACGGTGCGTGCCTCCTTGCAGCAGAATATCGCGCGGTACGACAAAAACGGCGAGGAACATTACGACGTGATCTCGGCGTTTATCAAAAGCGTCCGGGGCAGCGATCCGAACGCGGCGATCTACTACCTGGCGCGCATGTTGGCGGGCGGCGAGGAGCCGCGATTCATTGCCCGGCGGCTTTGTATCCTGGCATCCGAGGATATCGGGCTGGCCAATCCGAATGCCTTGCTCCTGGCGGAGGCTTGTTTCAACACGGTGCACAATATCGGGATGCCGGAAGCCCGGATCACGCTGGCGCAGACGACGATCTACCTGGCGACTTCGCCGAAAAGCAATTCGGCCTATATGGCGATCAACAAAGCTATGACGCAGGTCGAAAAAGAGGGGTACCGGCCGGTGCCGCTGCACCTGCGCAACGCCCCTACCCCGTTGATGGAAAAGGCGGGGTACGGAACGGGGTATAAATATGCGCACGATTTTCCGGGCCATTTTGCAGACTTGGAGTTTATGCCGGAGGGCTTGTCCGGAAAAATTTTTTGGGAGCCGGCACAGAATGCGGCGGAAGAGAAACTGAAAGCCCGCATGGACGAGCTTTGGCAGGGAAAATACTGAGCCTTGCTTGAGGTTTTCGGGAAAATGGTTAGATTTACAGAAAAAAGCGATTTTATGACGATGAAATGCAGCCACACGGGGGCTAGAAACAAAGATATACGTATCGAGATTCCCGGATTCACCGACGACAATAAAAAGGGGCCTTTTTTCCTGATGGCTGGACCGTGTGTGGTGGAAAGCGAAGAGATCGTGATGGGCACGGCGGAAAAAATGGTCGAAATCACCTCCCGGCTGGGCATTCCCTATATTTTCAAGGCTTCGTACCGCAAGGCGAACCGGAGCCGGGCCGACTCCTTTACCGGGATCGGGGACATCAACGCCCTGAACCTGCTGGCGAAAGTGCGGCGGGAGTTCGGCGTACCGGTGGTGACGGATATCCACAATCCGGACGAGGCGGCAATGGCGGCGGAATATGTAGACGTACTTCAAATACCGGCTTTCCTGTGCCGGCAGACCGACCTGCTGACGGCAGCAGCCGAGACGGGCAAGTGGGTCAACATCAAAAAGGGGCAGTTCCTGGCGCCGGAGTCGATGGCTTTCGCGGCGGAGAAGATTACGGAGTGCGGCAACCGGAACGTGATGCTGACCGACCGGGGAACCATGTTCGGCTATTACGACCTGATCGTAGATTACCGGGGGATTCCGGTGATGCAAAAGACGGGGTTCCCGGTGGTAATGGACATCACCCACTCTTTGCAGCAGCCGAACCAGAGCAGCGGCGTGACGGGAGGGCATCCGGAGATGATCGAGACCATCGCGCGTGCGGCGATTGCGGTGGGAGCCGACGGGTTGTTCGTCGAGACGCATCCGAATCCGGCATGCGCTTTGTCGGACGGAGCCAATATGCTGCCGCTCGATCGCATGGAGGGGATGCTGGAACGGCTGGTTGCGCTGCGGAAAACTATACAGTCATTTTAATTTGAGGTAAACTTAGATATGGACGACAACAATATACCTGCGGCAGAAAGTAGCAAGCGGGAGCAGATCATCGAGACTCTGAAAACGAAATCGGCGTTGCTGCAACATATTTTCGACAACACGCAGCAGGTTTTCGGGCAGCTCAAGGAGATTTTGCAGGAGTATGCGGTGGAGGCGAACGAACAGCTGGAGGGGGTTACCGACAAGCGGGTCAAACTGGAGTACCGCGACCGGGGGAAATTCGAAGCACAGTTGCAGCTGGCGGGAGACATCCTGATCTTCAGCATGCACACCAACGTTTTCCAGTTTGAGCGCGAGAACATCATCTGGCAGAACTCCTATGTGAAGCAGGACAAACAGAATGCCTACTGCGGGGTAATCAACATCTACAACTTCCTGGCCGACTCGTTCAAATACAACCGGTCGGCAGACGAAGGGTACCTGGTGGCACGGCTATTCATCAACCGGGACTTCCAGTACATGGTCGAAGGAAAGCGGCAGGTGACCTACAGGCACGACAATTTCGGACAGGGCGCCATCACGCCGCAGGCGCTGACCGAGATCATAGAGAATACCATGGCATACACTTTGGATTTCGACCTGCTGGTACCCCCGTACGATGCGGTCAAGCTGGTGACAGTGGACCAGATGAATACCAAGATTGAAAACTCGAAATTGCAAACAGGCAAACGACTGGGATATCAGTTTCGGTCAGACGATGTGTAGATGCGGACATATCGCCCTACTACTTCTATGTTTTAGCATCGCCTCGTCCGCCTACGGACAGGCGCCCCCGCCTGCGGCCGAGCCTTCGTTATCGGTCAATTACGACGAGCAGATGCACAGCGACACAGCTGTGGTGCCGATCAACTACCGGGAGCAGGCCGAAAAGGCAGACGCTTTTTACGACACGCTCCGCCACCGGCAATATAAAAACCAACTGGCCCGGTTTCTGCTCCGTTCCCTGATCAAAAGCCGCAATACCAGCGACGAGGGGCCGCCGATGCTGGATTTCAAGCGCAACCGAAACTATTTCGAGACCTATTCGGGCAAACATATTACGGCAATTCACATCACCCAGGCCAATGTCTTCTCGCCGCGCGATCCTGCTGAAAAAGTCGGCTGGGTGCAGCGGTTGATCGATAAAATCCACATCCGTACCAAACGGGAACAGCTGGTCCAGAACCTGCTTTTCAAAACGGGCGATACGATCAATCCGTATGTCATGGGGATCAACGAGGAGCTGCTCCGCAGCCTGCCGAACCTCTCGACCGCCTATTTCGTGATTATGCCCGATCCGCACGATCCTACGGGCGTGACAGTCAATATCTTCGCGCGCGACAACTGGTCGATCAGCGCTGACGGGCGTCTGGGGAGCATCGAGAACAACCTTTCGGTCTTCGACCGGAATTTTTTGGGAACGGGCGATGAACTGAAGTTGATCTTTACCAGCGAGAAAGGATTCAAAAATATCGGGACGGAGATCGATTACACGGCCCGCAACCTGCTCGGTTCGTTTACCGACCTAACGGTCAAAATGGGCGTCGGGGCCAATAGCAACATCGGGCAGTTTACGGTGGATCGCCCTTTTATCCTGCCCTCCGACTGGGCTTTCGGTTTCAACGCGAGCCGGGCCTACAAGCGGGAAGAGCTGATCCTTACCGACACCTCTTATTACATCAACCGTTTCAAGGTGGACGGTTGGATCGGGAAATCCTGGTGCCTGAACTGGCATAACGGGACCAGCATCTACATAGCAGCCTCGTTGGGCAAAGAACAGTACAGCAACCGTCCGCCGATCACCGAGAGTCTGAACCCATATTACCACAACAGCGATCTTTTCCTGTTCAGCCTCGGTTTTGCCCGGCGGAATTATTTCCAGGGCAACATGATCTACGGATACGGTCGTACCGAGGACATCCCCTACGGATTCCGCGTAGAGTTGGTGGCAGGTCGGGAATGGGAGGAAAAACTCGGGCAAAGGGATTACTTCGGCATGCGGGGGTACTGGGGGAATCTGGTCGGGGACCACTATATCGAGGCCGGGGCGGCCCTCGGCTCGTTTTTTACTTCCGACCGCAAGTTGCAGCAGTCGGTCATCAGCAGCCATATCAAATACTTCACGCCCCTGTTGCGCGTGCGGACAAGTTATATACGGCTGTTCGGCGTCCTGTCGGCGACCATGGGTTTCAACCGGCTAGAAGGCGAGCGCGAGGCGCTGCGGTACGAAAAACATCAGGGGCCA